>JAUNBN010000089.1 GCA_030527085.1 Oscillospiraceae bacterium | reverse complement strand
GCTAAAGGCGGTGGAGAAGGCCATACAGATGTCGGATATAGGCATCAACCCCACGAACGACGGCAAGTCCCTGCGTATAGTTTTCCCGACGCTCACGGAGGAGCGCCGCCGCGAGCTCTCTAAGAGCATAAAGAAGCTCGGCGAGGATTCCAAGGTTGCGATACGTTCCATAAGGCGCGACGCCATAGAGAAATTCAAGGCCGCGCAGAAGAAGAGCGAGATAACCGAGGACGATTTAAAGCAGCTCGAGAGCGAGACTCAGAAGCAGACGGATAAGCGCATAGCCGAGGTGGACGAGCTTATAAAGGCCAAGGATAAGGAAATAATGGAGATATAGCCGTGGGGGAAGAGACAGAGCTCAAGATACCCAGGCATATCGGGATAATAATGGACGGCAACGGCCGCTGGGCTAAGAAGCGCCTGCTCCCGCGCTCGGCGGGCCACGTTAAGGGCGCGGAGGTCTTCCGCACGATAACGCGGCACTGCGAGAAGCTGGGCGTAGAAGCGCTTACTGTCTACGCCTTTTCTACGGAGAACTGGTCTCGGCCCAAGGGCGAGATTGAGGGCATAATGAACCTCATGCGCAGCTATCTGCGCGACGCCTTTACCTTCGAGGGCGAGAACATAAAAATACGCTTCATAGGCGAGCGCTCCGCCCTCGCTTCCGATATAGTAGAGCTCATGGAGAGCCTTGAAGCAACCTCGCGGGAAAACACCGGCCTTATACTCAACATAGCCTTCAACTACGGAGGCCGCGAGGAGATATGCCGCGCCGCAAGGCTGCTCGCCGCGCGCGTTGCCTCGGGTGAGCTTAAAGTTGAGGATATCGACCAGGAGCTCTTCGGCAGCCTTACCTACACGGCCTCCTGCCCCGAGGTGGACATGATACTTCGCCCGAGCGGGGAGGAGAGGCTTTCAAACTTCCTGCTTTGGCAGAGCGCCTACAGCGAGTTCGTATTTATGGACACGCTCTGGCCGGATTTCACTCCCGAAAAGCTCGAGGAGGCCATAGAGATATATTCCTCGCGCTCGCGGCGCTTCGGCGCTTCGGAATAGCCCCGATAGCGAGGATTACGCGGCGTACGGGACTCCCATAGCCCCAAACACAAGAGAGAAGAAGGCAAAAGAGGGAATTTATGAAACAGAGACTGATTTCGAGCGCGGCGGGGCTGCTGCTTCTCGCCGCTGTGCTCTTGCTTTTTGAAACCGTCTTTCCCAACATTATTTTAACTCTGGTGGGCGGCCTTTGCATATTCGAGGCGCTTCGCGCCTATAACTTGAATAAGCATTTGCTGCTGCTCATAACCCTTGAGCTCGCGCACGCGGCCAATATGTTTCTCGAGCTCGACCCCATGCTGACGATTTCAGTCGTAATCTTCTCCTGCCTCATGTTCCTCGTTGCCGCCGACGGCGCCGCCGGCTCCTTTCTCGAGGCCTCCGCCGCGGCCGTGCTCACGCTTATAGTTACGAGCGGCCTCAAGGCGCTCAGCGGCTTTTGCAGATTTTCTCCGCTCACATCGGACAGTATGCTGCTCTTTATCTGCGCGCTGGCTATGGGCTGGATTTGCGACTCCTTCTCCCTTTTTGCGGGCTCCCTTTTTGGCAAAAGGCCCCTCGCTCGGGTGATAAGCCCTAAAAAGACCGTTGAGGGCGCGCTGGGCGGCATTATCGGAACCGCTGTATTCATGGCGCTGCTCTGCGGAATTTACGCCGCGAATGCGGCGGAGGGCTCCTGCTTCAGCGGGCGCGACGGCCTTCTTTACATCGCGGCCTATGCGCTTATAGGCGCGCTGGGCGCGATGTGCGGCATTTTGGGCGACCTCACGATGAGCTTCGCTAAGCGCAGCGCCGGAATTAAGAATTTCGGCCGGATAATGCCCGGCCACGGCGGCGCGCTCGACCGCATGGACAGCGTGCTTTTTACCTCCATTTTCGCGAGAATTGCCTACGGCGCGCTCTTCACCTACGGTATAAAGGCTTGAGGAGGGCAGCTTATGGTTGAAAAGCTCTGCGTGCTGGGCTCCACCGGCTCTATTGGAACTCAAGCCCTCTCTCTGGTAGAGGCGCTGGGTATAAAAATAAGCACTCTGGCCGCAAACCGCAGCGCACGGCTGCTGGCCGAGCAGTGCGAGCGCTTCAGGCCGGAGAACGTCTGCGCCGCGGACGAGGCCGCCGCGAGGGAGTTGAAAACCTTAACAGCGCACCTGCCCGTAAAGGTTTTTTCGGGTGCTGAGGCGCTCTGCGAGCTGGCGGCTGAGGATGGCTCGGACACCGTTCTCACGGCGCTCGTCGGCGCGGCGGGCCTCGAACCCACCCTCGCCGCGATAGACTCCGGCAAGGACATAGCCCTGGCAAATAAGGAAACGCTAGTTGCGGGCGGCGCGCTCGTAACGCGGCGAGCTAGCGAGCGGGGAGTGAGCCTCCTGCCCGTGGACAGTGAGCACAGCGCAATCTTTCAGTGCCTGCAGGACGCGGCCTCGGCGCGCACGCTCAAAAGAATAATCCTCACCGCCTCCGGCGGGCCTTTTTTCGGAAAGAGCGCCGCCGAGCTTGAGGGCGTAACGGTGGACGACGCGCTCAGGCACCCCAACTGGAGCATGGGCCGCAAGATAACCGTAGACAGCGCCACGCTGATGAACAAGGGTCTGGAGCTTATAGAGGCCATGTGGCTCTTTTCCCTCGAACCCGAGGATATAGAGATAACGGTGCACCGCCAGAGCATAGTCCATTCGGCCGTTGAGTTTGCGGACGGCGCGGTAATTGCCCAACTCGGCGTGCCGGACATGAAGCTGCCGATACAGTACGCGCTGACCTATCCCGAGCGGAAGCCCTGTCCCGCGGATAGACTGACGATAGAAAAAATGAGCCTGCTCACCTTCGAGCGCCCCGACGAGGAGACCTTCAGGGCGCTGGCCGCCTGCAAGCTGGCGGCGAAGCTCAAGGGGCTCGCGCCCTGCGTTGCGAACGCGGCCAACGAGGAGGCCGTCGCCGCCTTTTTGGAGCAGCGCATAGGCTTTCTCGATATAGGCCGCGCCGTCGAGGCCTCGCTGGAAGGCGCTCCCGCTAAAGAGGACTATACTTTAAGCGAGCTGCTCGAGGCCGACCGCGAGGCGCGCGCCAAAACGCGCGAATACCTCAAAAGGCTCGAGCGGCCTGTAAGCGTGTAATACGCTGTCTTTCCCCCTTACAAGAAACATATAGGAGAACAGATGGAAATTATTATTACTGTTATAGCTTCGGTCTTGATTTTCGGCTTGGTGATTTTCATACACGAATCCGGTCACTTCCTGACCGCCAAGCTCAGCGGAATAAAGGTAAACGAGTTCGCGCTCGGAATGGGCCCCAAGCTCATCTCGAAGCGGAAAAACGAGACGCTCTACTCCCTGCGCGCCTTCCCGATAGGCGGCTATGTTTCGATGGAGGGCGAGGACGAGGACTCCGACGAGATAGGCTCCTTCTCCCGCGCGCCGGTGAGCAACCGCATTCTGGTAGTTGCGGCGGGAGCCATAATGAACCTGCTGCTGGGCTTTATAGTCATGTTCGCCTATACCGCTTCCGAGGAAGCGCTGGCCACGCGCACTGTGGGCGGCTTTTACGAGGGTTCCTACACCGAACAGAGCGGCCTCGAGGCGGGAGATACCATAATAGCCATGAATGGGCGCAGGATGTTCAGCGCGGACGACATAAGCTATGAGCTCGCCCGCGTTCAGAACGCGAGCGCGGATATAACCGTCCTGCGAGGCGGCGAGAGGGTAGAGCTCGAGGACGTGAGCTTCGAAAGGGTCGAGTACGAGGACGGCACGAGCGGCATAAGAATAGACTTTTATGTGCTCGCCGAGGAGAAGACCTTCGCCAATATATTGAAGCAGTCCTTTTTGGGCGCCGTGGCAATGGGCAGGCAGATATTCCTCTCCCTCTTCGACCTCATTACCGGCAACGTCGCGGTGAACCAGCTCGCGGGTCCGGTGGGCATAGTCACGATTATAAGCACGGTCTCCTCCTACGGCATAAGGCCGCTGCTCTCGCTGCTGGCGCTGCTCACAATTAACCTCGGCATCTTCAACCTGCTGCCGCTGCCCGCGCTCGACGGCGGCCGCCTCGTCTTCCTGCTCTTTGAGGCTGTCACGAAAAAGCGCCTCAACCCCAAGTACGAGGGGATAGTTCACCTCGTGGGCTTTGCTCTGCTAATAGGCCTTATGATATTCGTCACCTTCAACGACGTGTCGCGGCTCTTCGCCGGCTGAGGAAATAAAATGACCAAGCGGATAAAAATAGGGAATACAGCCATAGGCGGCGGCGAGCGCGTCGCCGTGCAGTCCATGCTCTCTGTTCACAACTCCGACCTTGAGGGCAATGTGAGTCAGGCCAAGGCGCTCGAGGAGGCGGGCTGCGACATAGTGCGCGTCGCCGTGCCCAATATGGATGCCGTGAGGCTCATTCCCGCGATAAAGAGTGCTGTTTCAATGCCGCTGGTGGCGGATATCCACTTCGACTGGAAGCTCGCGATCGAGAGCGTCGCCGCCGGAGCTGACAAGATACGCATAAACCCCGGCAACATAGGCTCCGAGGATAAGGTGAAGGCAGTAGTCGCGGCCTGCAAGGCAAGGAGTATACCGATAAGGGTGGGCGTCAACTCGGGCTCTGTTGAAAAGCCGCTGCTCGAAAAGTACGGCGGTCCCGTGCCCGAGGCGCTCGTCGAGAGCGCGCGGCGGCACGTCGAGCTTATTGAAAGGAACGACTACGACAATATAGTCATCTCGCTCAAAGCAAGCAAGCTTGCGACTATGATGAAGGCCTACCGCCTCGCGGCCGAGTGCTTTAACTACCCGCTGCACCTCGGCGTGACCGAGGCGGGTACATACGAGGGCGGGCTTATTAAGTCCGCGATAGGCATAGGCGGGCTGCTCTTGGAGGGCATAGGCGACACGATAAGAGTCTCGCTGACCGACGACCCCGCAAGGGAGATAGAGGCCGCGCGGGCCATACTGCGCGCCATAGGCGCTGCGGGCAGCGGCGTGCAGCTCGTCTCCTGCCCCACCTGCGGGCGCACGGAGATAGACCTTATTCCGATAGCAAAAAAAATCGAGGCAGCGACGCGCGGAATAAAGAAGGACATAAAGGTAGCGATCATGGGCTGCGTGGTAAACGGGCCGGGAGAGGCCGCCGAGGCCGATATCGGCATAGCGGGCGGCAAAAACTGCGCCGTGCTCTTTAAAAAGGGAAAGGTAGTGCGCAAGCTCGAGGAGGATATCTGCGCCCAACTTTTGGAGGAGATAGAGAAACTGTAATGCCGGTACAATTCAGCGAAATGTGGCCCGAGTTCGAGGGAGCCCGAGGTCTGGAAATAAGATCCTTAAAGGTGGACAGAGGCGCGAACGCGATGTCGCTCGCGCTCTTTTGCGAGCGCTTTTCGCCCTCTCTTTTAAGAGAGCTGCGCGCTTTTTTCAGCGAAGAATATCCTGAGCTTAAGGCTTCGTTGAGCTGCGTCTTCCCCAAGGAGCAGCTCAGCGAGGCTGCATGCCGCTTTTTAATAGAGGAGCTGGCGCTGGGGGGAATGCCCCTCAACGGCTTTTTCGAGGGCGCGCTGATAGAAAGCAGCGAGAGAGAAGTAGATATAGAGCTCGCGCATGGGGGCCGCGCCATTCTGGAGAAGCTGGGCTTCGAAGCGGCCTTTCGGGATATCTGCCTTCGGTGTTTCGGAGCAGAGCTCAAGGTACGCCTGCGCGAGCGCGAGAACGCCGGAGCGCCCGGGCTTCCCGAGGAGCTGAAGCCCGCCTGCGCCGCGTCTCCCGAAACGGATTATCTTGGCCGCAGGCTCAGGTCGGGAGCGCTGCCCCTCACGTCAAAAGAGGCGCAGAGTCTGGGAGAGGAGCTTGAGGAGGCAAGCTATGTCCGCGTTATGGGGGACAAGCCCTCCTTTTCCGCGATAAAGCCGCTTGGCAAGGCGGCAGACGCGCCCGGGCGCTGCGTCGTCAAGGGAGAGGTATTCAATATTGAAAAGCGCGAGACGCGCAAGGGCGCGCTCATAGTGACCGCATCCATAAGCGACA
>JAUNBN010000088.1:1811-6060 GCA_030527085.1 Oscillospiraceae bacterium | reverse complement strand
GTTCGAGCTCGAGGGCTCTCGGCTCAAGGGCAGGTGGGGGCTTATAAGAATGGACGGCGGAGAGAACGAGGGCAAAAACAACTGGCTGCTGATTAAAGAGAATGACGAGTTCGTCAAGTCAAGCTCAGGCATTTCTCGATTCAAAAAAAGCGCAGGCTCCGGCAGAACGATGGAGGAAATTGCGGCGGAGGAAGGCGCTGCGGCAAAGAAAAATCCATTTAATACGCTTTCGGTCGAGCTGGCCAAGCCGATGGACAGCGTGCCAGAGGCGGAGGATATGCTCTACGAAATCAAATTTGACGGATATCGTATAGCAGCCTTCTGCGAGGCGGGGGAGGTGAGGCTCATAACCCGTAAGGGTCTCGACTACGCCTCAAAATACCCGCAAATAGTCGAGAAGCTGAAAGAGCTTTCCGCCGGGCGTGCTATGGTACTGGACGGCGAGCTTATTGCTACCGATAAAAAGGGCAAATCTGACTTTCACGCGCTGCAGAGCTACGCGAAGGCCGCCGTTAAAAAGCCGCTGAAATACATGGTATTTGATTTGCCCTCACTGGATGGAAGAGACCTGCGCGAGCTGCCTTTAGTTGAGCGCAAGACATTCTTGAAAGAGCTTTTAAAGGACGCCCCGCCCGAAATTGCTTACAGCGAACATTTTAGGGGCAAGGGCGGCGCGCTGCTGACCGAGGCCGCCAAATTGGGGCTTGAGGGCATAGTTGGTAAAAGGGCCACTTCTCCTTACATTGGCGGAAGAAGCGGCGACTGGATAAAGATAAAATGCCGCCCAAGGCAGGAGTTCGTGATAGGCGGCTATACGAGAACGAGCAAGAGAGAAAAGGGTCTCAGCGCACTGCTGCTGGGCTTCTACGAAGGCGGCGAGCTCGTCTACGCCGGGCGCGCCGGAACCGGCTTCACAGAAAGTGAGAGCATTTCTATCGAAAAAGAATTGAAAAAGCTTGTTGTAAAGGATAATCCCTTTTCAGATGATATAAAGGCTTCGAAAAATGAGAAACTCTATTTTCTTGAGCCGCGCGCCGTAGCCGAAATAGAATATGCCGAGCTCATAGAGGGGAAAAAGCTGCGGCAGGCGAGCTTTATAGGCCTGCGCGAGGACAAGGCGGCAGAGGAGGTTGTTTTGGAAAGGGAGAGTGATGAAAGCAACACGACAGAAGAGAGCGCGAAAAATATTCAAAAGCCGGCTTCAGACAAAGGTAAGCCAGAGGTCGCAGGAGTTATAATATCGAATCCCGAAAGAGTTATTTACAGAGAGCCGCGGGAAATAAGCAAGCTTGAGGTGGCCGAATATTACGAGAGAGTCGCCTCCAGAATGCTGCCCTACGCGGGCGGCAGGATATTGAGTGTCGTCCGCTGTCATAAGGGCGTTTCGGGCGAGTGTTTCTTTAAAAAACATCCCGCAGGCAGGGCACAGGGGATCAAAGTGGCAAATGTAAAGAACTCAAAGGGTGAGAAAGAGGAATACTTTTGTATTACGGATATCCAGGGTCTGGTGGGACAGGCGCAGCTCGGCACGCTGGAGTTTCACACCTGGGGCAGCCGCTCAGAGAGAATAGAGCATCCCGATATGATGGTATTCGACCTCGACCCGGACGAGGGAATGGAGCTCGAGCAGGTGAGGCAGGGCGTTAGAGATCTTAAGGGCCTGCTGGACTCGCTCTCCTTGAAATGCTTCTTAAAGACAAGCGGCGGCAAGGGCTATCATATCGTTCTGCCCTTTGAGCCAGCCTCAAACTGGGAACGCTTTCACGATTTTGCTGAGGGCATGGCGCGTCTTATGGAGGAAAAGTGGCCCGAGAGATATACCGCCAACGTCCGCAAGAGCAGGCGAAAGGGGAAGATTTTTATTGACTGGATAAGAAACGGCAGGGGAGCTACAAGCATAGCGCCCTACTCACTGCGCGCAAGACCGGGGGCCAAGGTCTCAATGCCAATCTCCTGGCGCGAGCTCGGCAGCGTCCCGCCGGACGGAATAGACCTGCAGGAGGCTCTAAGGCGCCTTAAGCGTGCCGACCCGTGGAGAGAGTATTTCTCTGTAAGTCAAAGGCTCAAGTAGAGCAAAAAGGCTCAATGCCATTGTGTTAAAAGGCAAAAGAGCATTTTAAGCTATAAAACCATAATTTCATCTCGTCCGCATGAGCTTTTTAGGGTATCCGCACCTCGCCGAAAGCGTGGGTGGATACCCTGATTAAATGACATTGGCTTAAGGCGAGATGAATACGGTAAAGAATACACGCGGTGGAACAATCCCCTCCCTAAAAATGGCTTGTAGTTTGCCTTTGGTTGTAATATAATTAACTGATTAAAAAATATATAAGGAAGGGCTCAAATGAAAAAGACGGACGTTGCGCGGCTTTTCGCCGACGCAGAGGAGCACATCGGCAGAGAGATAAGAGTAGCGGGCTGGGTCAGGACCTCGAGGGAGAGCAAGAATATAGGCTTCCTTGAGCTAAACGACGGCAGCTGCTTTAAAAACCTGCAAATCGTCGTTTCTCCCTCCGTCTTTAATAATTTCAAGGAGATAGCCAACACCCCCGTCGGAACGGCTCTTGTTGTCGAGGGCGAGCTCAGAGCTACGCCCGAAGCCAAGCAGCCCTTTGAGCTGGACGCCCGGAGCGTTGAAGTAGAGGGCGCCTGTCCGGCGGAATACCCCCTGCAAAAAAAGCGCCATTCCCTTGAATTCTTGCGCACCATGCCTCATCTCCGCGCGCGCACCAATACCTACAGCGCCGCCTTCAGGGTGCGCAGCGAGGCGGCTTTCGCCCTTCATGAGTTTTTCCACAGCCACGGCTTCGTCTATGTCCACACACCCATTATAACCGGCAGCGACTGCGAGGGCGCGGGCACAATGTTCCGCGTTACTACGCTCGACCCAAAGAGTCCGGCTCTGACCGAGCAAGGCGAGGTTGACTGGAGCGAGGACTTCTTCGGCAGGGAGACCAACCTCACCGTCTCCGGCCAGCTAGAGGGCGAGACCATGGCCCAGGCCTTCGGAAAGATTTACACCTTCGGCCCTACCTTCCGCGCCGAGCGCTCCAATACCCCGCGCCACGCGGCGGAGTTTTGGATGATTGAGCCGGAGATAGCCTTCTGCGACCTTTCAGGTTATATGGACAACGCTGAGGAGATGATAAAATTCGTCGTTTCGAGAGTACTCGAGCGCTGCGGCGACGAGCTTAAGTTCTTTAACGATTTCTACGACAAGCAGCTGCTTGAAAGGCTTAAGGCCTTAGTGGACGCGCAGTTCGCGAGAATAAGCTATACCGAGGCCTGCGAAATACTCGAAAAGGAAAACGAGCGCTTCGAGTTCAAGGTCGAGTGGGGCTGTGATTTGCAGACCGAGCACGAGCGCTATTTAACCGAGCAGGTATTCAAGCGCCCCGTCTTTGTAAAGGATTATCCAAAAGAGATAAAGGCCTTCTATATGAGGGTCAACGACGACGGCAAGACCGTCGCCGCGGCCGATTTGCTCGTTCCGGGCGTAGGTGAGCTCATAGGCGGCAGCCAGCGCGAGGAGCGGTTGGAGGTGCTTTTAAGCCGAATAGAGGAAATGGGACTCGAGCGCGCGGACTACGAATACTACCTCGATCTGCGCCGCTTCGGCTCCACCAGGCACGCGGGCTACGGCCTGGGCTTCGAGAGACTTATAATGTACCTCACCTCCATTGGCAATATCCGAGATGTTCAGCTCTACCCCAGAAACGCCGGGGGGTTTTAAACTAAAGGGAATGTCCTAAGAGCGTGTTTTATGCGCTGTTTCCCCCGCCTTCGGCGGGAAAACAGCGCGAGGATTCCACACGAAGGGGACACTCCCAAACTAAAGAAAGGGAGAGGGAATATGTCGAATTTGGACTACAAGGCGATAAGCGGCCAAGAGAGAGAAGCCGCTTTTGCCGAGCTCAAGAGAGAATACGAAGAAATTAAGGCCCTAGCGCTCAATTTAGATATGACCCGCGGCAAGCCCTGCCCTGAGCAGCTGGAGCTTTCTGCGAAGATACTTAAGTCGGGCGAGGGCTATGATTTTATTGACGAAGCGGGGCAGGATACCCGCAACTACGGCGAGCTCACAGGCGCTAAGGAAATGCGCCGTATTTTCGGAGAGATTCTCGGTATTGACACCGAGAATATAATCGCCGCGGGGAACTCCAGCCTCAATTTGATGTACGATCTTATCTCTTCCGCCTATACCCACGGCCTGCCCCACTCCGAAAAGCCCTGGTGCGGATACGAGAGG
>JAUNBN010000088.1:0-1801 GCA_030527085.1 Oscillospiraceae bacterium | reverse complement strand
CCTCTGCCCCAGCCCGGGTTACGACCGTCATTTCGCTGTCACGGAGCACTTCGGCGCAGAGCTTGTCGCCGTTAAAATGCTTGACAGCGGCCCCGATATGGACGAAGTCGAGGCGCTTGTAAGGGACGACGAGAGCGTTAAGGGTATCTGGTGTGTGCCCGTCTATTCAAACCCGACGGGCTGCGTCTACAGCGACGAGACGATAAGGCGGCTGGCTAATATGAAATGTGCCGCACCCGATTTCACGATATTCTGGGACAACGCCTATTCGGTTCACAGCCTTTACGGCGACATACCCAAAACCGCCAACCTCCTTAAAGAATGCGAAAAGGCGGGCTGTCCCGAAAGAGCGGTCTACTTTGCATCGACGAGCAAGATAAGCTTTGCCGGAGCCGGGGTTTCCTGTGTCGGCGGAAGCGCTGTTTCAATTGAGAGCATAAGAAAGCGCCTGTTCTTCCAGACGATAGGCTACAACAAGGTGAACCAGCTCATGCACGCGCGCTTTTTAAGAAATGCCGGGGGCGTTTATGATCACATGAGGCGGCAGGCCGAAATACTGCGCCCCAAGTTTGAGGCCGTGCTTTCGGCCTTTGAAAACGAGCTTGGCGGCGTTGGAGCGGTCGAGTGGACGAAGCCTCGCGGCGGCTATTTTATAAGCCTCTACACGCTCTACGCCAGCGCGCGCAGGGTTGTTGAACTATGCGGCGAAGCCGGACTCAAGCTTACCGGCGCGGGAGCAGCCTTCCCTTACAAAAAAGACCCCGCGGACAGCCATATCCGCATTGCGCCCACTTACCCCTCTTTGGAGGAGCTTGAGAGCGCCTGCAGGCTTATCTGTCTTTGCGTAAAGCTCGCCTCGCTTGAAAAGCTCACCGGGCTGGAGTGCTGAGGCGGGAGAAAGACAGCGAAAAATCCACGCGATTGGAGACGCCCCCACCGGTTCTTCGGTTGACTAAAGGCTTTTTCAAGGCGTATAATTAAAAAATACTGCACCATTCGGAGGAAAAGCAATGAAAGTCCTGCTCAGGATATCGGCCTTAATTGTAGTGGCCGTATGCTTGGCGATGTTCTTTTTCGGTTTTTTCGGCTACCGCAGCTATTACGGTGACATTACTACTACCATTATTAATTCCGCAGAGGACATAAGTCCCTCGAGCGATTTTAAAGAAAGCCTCACCGTCGGCTTCGAAGCCGCGGACGACGCGGCTTTGAGCGAGGCCGACCTCGACGCCGTCGCCGCCTGCTTCAGGCAGAGGCTCTCCTTCTTCGATCTGGCCGACTACAGCGTCGAGGTCGATTACGGCTCCGGCAAAGTCTGGGTCAACTTCCCCGAAAGCGATATAAGCGACGGGATAATAAGCTATCTCACCTTAGATATAGGCTTCGAGGTTCATAAGGGACTCGAGCAGACCGAGGGCACCCTCATACTGGACGCGAGCGGCGTCAAAACCGCGGACGCGAATTACGTTCAGGGCTCAAGCTCATATTACTACACTATGGAGCTTAGGCTCACGGACGAGGCCAAGGCCGCCTATGCCGCCGCTACTGAGGAGCTCAGCGGGGAATATGAGGCCAGCGGCGAGACGCAGTTCGTTTCGTTCTGGTTCAACGACAGCCTGCTCGAATCCGTGAACGTGCGCTCGGCCGAAAACAGCGGTATCATTCTTATAGACCAGGGCTTAAGCGCCACCACGGTAGACCAGATGTCCGTCATTCTGGGCAGCATGCAGCTTCCCGCCGCCATGAACGCGACAGACTACTACACCGAAGACGCCTCGCTTGGCGAGGGAGCGCTGGACAG
>JAUNBN010000087.1 GCA_030527085.1 Oscillospiraceae bacterium | reverse complement strand
CCCGGCTATACAGGCGGCGGCGCAGCGCTCGCAGCTCAGGTTGCCTCGCAGTATTCGCAGGCTCGGCTCCTCGCCGCTGTAGCCGAAATCCACAAAGACCCTTTCTATGACCTCTCTTTGGTTTATGAGGGCGCTGTGCTCGCGGGCGCTCTTGCTCCTGATTATAGTCTCAGGCGCCACGCCCAGTTCTTGTAAAAGCTGGGAAAAGTGCTCCACTACGGCCTCGTGCTCACTGGCACAGCAGATACGACCCGTGGTAAAGGAGCGGGCGAACAAAAGCATACCGTAAAGCTGCGCACCTTTACAACAGGTTTCGAGCGGAGCGTTCTCCACTATATCCAGTTTGCACTTTGCGCAAAAGGTCATTTTCAAAGCAGCTTGTTCATGTCACGGTGTATGGTTTTGCAATTAAAGCCCAGCTCGCCTATTTTCGCGCAGAGAGCCTCGGCCACGGCCACGGAGCGGTGCTTGCCGCCCGTGCAGCCCACGCCTATAACGAGCTGGCTCTTGCCCTCCTGCCTGTACTGCGGCAGCAGGTATTCCAGCAGCGAGCCGTAGCGTAAGCAGAGCTCCTCGGCTCGGCCGTCCCTCCAGACATAGGCTCTGACGGACTCATCAAGGCCGTTTTGCTGCTTGAGTTCCTCTACGTAAAAGGGGTTCGGGAGATGCCTTACGTCCAGCAGGAGGTCGGCCTCGGTGGGAACACCGTATTTAAAGCCGAAAGAAAGGCAGCGCACGAGCATGGAACCCTTGGCGTCACCGGAAAAGCGCGAGATTATCTGCTCCTTAAGCTGGGCTATAGTCAGAAAGCTGGTGTCTATTCTGTAGTCCGCCGCCTGCCTTAAAGGGTCGAGTAGCCTGCGCTCATCGGCTATGGCCTGCGCGAGGGAGCTGCTGCCTTCTTCCGAGAGTGGGTGTTTGCGGCGCGTAGCGCAGTAGCGGCGCTCGAGTATTTCGTCGTTCGCGTCTAAAAAGAGTATCTTGCAGGGAACTTCTATCTTTTTTAAATCCTCGAGCGCGTCGAAGAGGCCGTCGAAGAACTCGCGGCCGCGAACATCGGTAACTATGGCAATGTCGCTGTACTTGTTGAGCTGCGCGGCCATTTCCGCAAAGCGCGGAATCAGTGTGGGCGGCATATTGTCTATACAAAAAAAGCCTATATCCTCCAGCGCGTTCGCCGCCTGGGTCTTGCCCGCGCCTGAAAGACCTGTAATTATCAGGGCCCGCATCGGCTCCCCTTTCCCCTACTTCAAAATCCTTATTTCACATTCGAGCTCGTAGCCCGTTTTTTCTCTTACTATGCCCTGAACCTCTGAGATGAGCTTAAGAATATCTTCTGAACTCGCACCGCCTTTATTTATGACGAAGCCGCAGTGCATCTCGCTTACCGCCGCGCCGCCTACGGTATAACCGCGCAGACCGCAGTCTTCTATCAGCTTTCCGGCAAAGGCTCCCTCGGGGCGCTTGAAGGTGCTGCCGCAGCTCGGATATTCCAGCGGCTGCTTGCTCTTTCTGCGCTCCATAAGCTCCTGCATTTTTGAATGTATAAGCTCTTTGTCTTCTTTATAAAGTGAAAATCGGGCCGAGAGCGCTATGCCACCTTGAGATTGCAGCACGCTGCCGCGATAGGCGAAGCCCATGTCGCCGGAGCGGACGCGCTTTAGCCCGCCGCCCTCCGTCAGCACCTCGACGTCGCTCACGACCTGCCTCATCTCGCCGCCGTAGGCCCCGGCGTTCATAAAGACAGCGCCGCCCACGCTGCCGGGTATGCCGTAGGCGAACTCAAGGCCCGAAAGCCCCCTCTCGGCGCACTGAGCGCAGAGCTCGCTCAAACCCGCGCCCGCCTCGGCTCTCACAACCTCGCCGCTGAAGCTTATTTTATTAAGGCGGCTCGTTAGGAGAACATAGCCCTCGTAGCCGCTGTCGGGAACGAGGACGTTGCTGCCGCGGCCGAGAACCGCGAAGCGGGCGCCCTCGCGCTTCAAGAGATTAACGCACTCGATAAAGCTCTCTCTGTTTTGAGGTATAAGCAGCGCGAGGCAGGGGCCGCCGGTCTTAAAGCCCGTATGGGGGGCCAGTCTCTCGTTTTCGAGCAGCTCTACGTTCTTCAGTCCTTTAAGCTCTTCAATAAGGCTCATCTCATTTTACCCCGCCGTCCTCGTCTAGACCGAGGCTCTCAAGCAGCTCCCTGTTGGCGTTGTAGCCCATGCTCTTCTGGCGGTTGTTCATGGCGGCCACCTCGATTATTATCGCGAGGTTGCGGCCGGATTTTACGGGTATCGTGATTATAGGTATCTCAACGTCGAGTATGTTTATCGTCTGGTCCTCGGTGTCGATATTGCTGTAGGTCTGCCCCGCGTCCCACTGCACGAGCTGGATAACAAGGTCAACCTTATCAGACATTTTGACAGCGCCCATGCCGAAGATGCGCCGCACATTGATTATTCCTACTCCGCGCAGCTCGATAAAGTGGCGTATGTTGTCCGGCGAGGCTCCGTTTATGGTCTTGTTTGAAATTCTCCTGAGCTCTACCGCATCATCAGCTATGAGGCGGTGGCCGCGTTTCAAAAGCTCTATGGCCGTCTCGCTCTTGCCCACGCCGCTCTCGCCTAAAATAAGTATCCCCTCTCCGTAAACCTCAACAAAAACTCCGTGACGGGTTATTCTCGGGGCCAGCGCGGTGTTTAAATAGGTTATGGCCGCCGACATGAAGTTCGATGTGGAGTCGAAGCTCGTGAGCACCGGAACCTGATACTTCCTTCCGCACTCCAGCATCTCTTTATATATCTTCAGTCCCCGGCTTACCACCACAGCCGGCGGGGTGTAGGAGAAGAGCAAATCTATGGCCTCGGCGCGCTTTTCGTCGCTTAGGGTCTCCAGATAGGACATCTCCACCTTGCCGCAGACCTGAATGCGCCGGTTGTCAAAATAGGTGGTAAAGCCCGTCAGCAGCAGCGAGGGACGGTTGATTTCCGCGGACACGACGTGCAGCTCGCCCGCCTCGCGCGGCAGATAAACCGCTTCGAGGTGGAGCTCCGTTATTATTGAATCGAGCGTTACAGAATAGGTTTGCAAGTATGCTCACCTGCCCCTTAATTGATTAATTAGAATTATACATTAAACCCCCGCTTCGTTCAATCTCTATTTCCCTGTCCGCTATGAGCTCGAAATAGTCGCCCTCCTCCTTTGCGCTAGAAAGCTCTGCGGGGCGTGCGCTTATAAGGGGAACAGTCACCGCTCGATGTGAGAGCACGCCGGCGCAGAGACTGAAAAAGGGTTTGGTAAAGCTCTCGCCCGCGCCGTCGTCCTCTATCAGATCCTGCACCGTTCCCACCACAGACATTTTATGAGGCGTTTTGAGGCGAATGAACCCCGCAGCCTCTCCCTCGCAGGCAAAAACGGAAATATTCAGCCTGACACGATTGTCCTCTGCAAAGAATACCAGAAGCTCCTCAAGCTGCTCTTGCAGAGCGCTTTCGCCGATTATTATCGCCGCCGCGTGACCGTAAAAGACGGTCTGGGGGGTGCTCTCCTCTATTTTTGTGAGCGCTTCCTTGAGCGAGACGGACTGCGCGGCGAGATATTGCAGCTCGGCCTCATCGCCCTGCTTCGCGCCGCGCGGGTCGAGGCAGACCAGGCTCACGGTGTATAGTCCCTCAGACCAGTCGAGGGCGATTATGCCCGCCGTGAGTCGGTAGGCAAGCTCTGCGCTAGATGAGGCGCAGCCCGTTAAAGTCGTTATAAAAGCGAATATCAAAGTCAGCGCAAGGATTTTTAGCTTCATTCCTCAAGCGTCTCCTTTTCCCTTTTCAGTTTAGGAACAATTAAGAAAGAAATCAGCAGCGCCGCCGTCGCCGTCAAAAAAGAGGCGGCAAGTATTCCGGAACTGAGAACGCTGTCCCCTTCGAGAGCCATGGCGAGCGTAAGCAGCGCAAGACCCATGCCGACGGCCGGGCCCGCGCCCTCAAAGCGTATTTTCAGCAATACAAGCGCGCCCAGAGTAAAGGCCGCGCAGCGGAAGGCGCAGATAACCGTGAACACTCCTGTGAACAGCGCGTCCAGCCGCCGTACTACCGAGAGCTGCGCTACCGAAGTAAGCGAGAGCAAGGGATAGGGCAGCAGCGCTTCCATTTCCCCGAAAACACCCTCGCAGGCCACCGCGAAGAGCGCGAAAAGCGCCGCCTGCGCCGCGAAGAAGGCGGGCAGGGACTCAAAGGAACACTCTTTTGCGGTACTTACCTTTCTTTTAAGGGCCACGTAAAGCAATATCTCGGGACAGAGGCCTATTCTCAGGATCTCGCGCAGCAAGGGCTCCGGCTTTCCGAAGTCGATTTCGAGCGGATTTAAAAGCTCCGGCTCAAAACTCGGTATATTTGAGAGCAGCACAAAGGCCGCCGTAAGGCCCAGCAGCACCGCTAAAAGAAAAGCGGCGCGAGAGAGCCCCTCCACTCCCTTATATACAGAGTAAACTCCCGAAGCTGTAATTAAGGCCGCGAAAACCACGGGAACAACGACCCCGAGCTGGCTTGCGTACTCAAGATAGGCGGCAAAGCTCGAAAGCGAGCCCGCGGCAGAGAGGATGAGAAAGGCCGACATAATAACGCCGGCAGCAGGGCCCGGTTGAGGGCTAAGAACCCTATCTCTCGCACCCTTTTTCAAAATACAATATAAAACAGAAAAAATAGTTGTCGATATCAAAGCGGCCAGCGCCGTGGCGGCGGCGGAGGCTCTGGATGCCGCTTCTCTCTCGCTCAATAGCAGACTGAGGCAGCGGCAGACCAGCAGCAGGCAGAATAGCTGGCGCTCGCTGATTTTATTTATGCTCTCCGTCGCGTCCGCCCCCCTTCGCCCCGTGAAGCTCCTTGAGCATAACGGTATTGTCCGCCAGCTTGCGCCAGCTCTGCCGCAGTATCCCGTCCCTGAAGAACACCGGCGAATAGGGACTCAAGGGCGCGGTATAGGGTATGCCGCAGGAGTCCACCGCGCAGATTGAGCACAGCAGCATTCCCAGGCCCAGCGCAAGGCCCACTATCCCCAAAAGCCCGCCCACTATTATAAAGCTGAAGCGAAGCATGGTAACGGGCTCGTAGAGCATCGGTATCGTAAAGGAGCTTATGGCCGTGAGCGCCACGCACATGACCATGGGCGAGCCTATGAGCCCCGCGTTAACGGCTGCCTCGCCCACCACCAGCGCGCCTATGAGGCTGACGGCATGGCCGACGGGCCGCGGGAGCCTGAGTCCTGCCTCTCTGACTATCTCATAAACGAGATGGATAAACAGCGCCTCGTACATCAGCGGCAGCGGCGTGTCAAGCTGGGCGAGAGATATATTGTAAAGAAGCGAGAGCGGGATAAGCTCCGGGTTGAAGTTTATAACGGCAACATAAAGCCCGGGAAGCAGGATAGAAACTATAAAAGCCGCGTATTTCAGTATTCTTATAAAGCCCGCGTAGTAGGGCTTGTTGGTGTAGTCGTCGAAGCTCTGGAAGTTTTCCGTAAAGAGATATGGCGTAATGAGTGCGAAGGGCGTGCCGTCCACCAGTATTCCCACCCTGCCCTCCAGGAGCTTGCCGCAGAGGGTATCCGGCCTCTCGGTATGCCCTACCCCGCTGAAAAGCGAGCGCTTCTTTCCGGAGAGAAAGGGCTGTATGAAGCCGCTTTCGAGCACCAGCTCTATCTTCGCGCCCTTAAGATTTTTGCGTATGCCCTCGAGCAGCCTCTCGCTAACCCTGTCCTTAAGGTAGACCAGCGCTATATCGGTATTGCTGACGCTTCCCACCTTCATGCTCTCGAAAACCAGAAGCCCGCTTTTAATACGGCGGCGTATTAGCGTCATATTTACCTTTAAGGGCTCGGCGAAGCCCTCGCGCGAGCTTCTCACGTTCTCCTCGGTGTAGCTCTCGCTTATGGCCCTGAAGGAAAAGCCCTGCATGGAATAGGCCAGCGCTGTGCGGCAGTTGTCAAAGAGCAGCACTGCAAAGCCGGACATCATTCTGTCTACCACCTCAGCGAAGCGCAGCAGCTCTCCCGCGCCGTAGGGCGGCGTTTTCCCGCCGAGTAT
>JAUNBN010000086.1 GCA_030527085.1 Oscillospiraceae bacterium | reverse complement strand
CGGCCGGAGCGGCTGCCGGCGCGGCGGGCGCAGCCGCCGCTGCCGGAGCAGCCGCAGGCGCCGCCTCAGGCGGCGCTGCCGCGCCCCCCACCTCTTCCACGACCACGTCGTAGGCGGTTCCGTTCACGCTTATATTAAATCTCTTGCTCATTTATCCTTACCTCGTTTTTTGGGTTTATTTTTAAAGCGGGAGGTTGCTGTGCTTCTTGGGACGGCGCGCCACACGCTTACCCGAAAGCATCTTGAGCGCGGCGAGCAGGGATTCGCGGGTCTGCTCGGGGGCTATAGCGGCGTCTATCGCTCCGGCCTGCGCGGCCATTGCGGCGCTTGCCTCGGCGGCGGCGTATTCCTTGGCGAGGGCCGCGATATCCGCCTCCTTGTCTATGCGCTCGTTCCAGAAGAGCTCAACGGCGATCTCGCAGGAGGTGGGGCTTATAACGGCATCGTTCCAGGCGTAGGTCATGTCGGCCCCGCCGTTCTTGCCGCAGAAGAGCGCGTAAACCGCGCCCTGACACTCCCCGGTTATAACGGTGAGCTTGACGGTTGTAGCCTCTGAGAGGACATTGGCCAGCTTAGCGGCGTTGCGGATACCGCCGAGGCGGTCGCTCTCGGCGCTGCGCTCAAGTCCGTTTGAATCTATAAGGCTTATTACAGGCATACTGAAGGAATCGCAGATTTCAACCAGGCGGGCGCACTTCGCCGTGTCGCGTCTGGAAAGCTCGCCCCCAGTCTCGATTATGCCGCAGGGCACTCCGCCTATGCGGGCGAGGGAAGTTTTGGCGTTCAAGCCCAGAGTGTCGAAAAAGCCGGTTACGCTGCCGGGGTCAGCTACGGCGGCGGTAATATTCCTGGCGCTGAAGGCCGGCTCCTCATAATCGTAAACGGGCAGGGCCGCGAGGTTGTTCATCGGGAAGAGCTTTACAAGCTCCGCGGTCTTGGCTATAGCCTCGCTCTCGCTTGAGCAGGCGACGGAGGCGACTCCGGCGCGCTCGGCGTAGTCGGCGGAGCCCACATCCTTCTCCTTGCCGCCCAGGGCTTTGTCGGTGTAGGCCGAAGTCAAAAAGAGCTCGCCGCGCTCAGACATAACGCAGACGTCCGCGAGGGCGGCGCACAGCGAGAGAAAGCCGCCGCACTGTCCCAGCACAACGGCAAACTGAGGCACAACGCCCGAAAGGTCGGAGCTCTTGCGCATAATTTCGGAAATGGCCTTGAGTATCTCGAAGCCGTCGCCGTCGAGCTTGACGCCCTTGCTGTCGTAGATGCTTACTATCGGAGAACCCGTCTTTGCCGCAAGGTCGTAGACCCTCGAGAGCTTGCGGGACTGAAGCACGTTTATAGCGCCCCCCGCCTCGTCGCTGTCCTGCGCGAAGGCGAAGGCGGTGGAGCCGCCTATGCTGCCGAAGGCCGCAATAGCCCCGCACTGCGCGCCGTTCTGCTCGTCTATCTCGGTATATCTGCCGTCGTCAAACAGCAGACCGAGCCTTTCGGCGGCGCTGAGTTTCTTGTCCTTTTGAGACATTTTTACCTCCAGATTTATGCCGTGTTTGAGGCTTTATTTGCAAGAAAGCCAATTCGAATTAATTGTATTATACTTTCAAATTTATTTCAAGCTCTATTTGTTAATAGTTTAACCTTTCTTCTGTCAATTCCCTCTCCTGCATTCAAAAGCAAACAGGCTGCAAGTTCTTGCGCGCAGCCTGTCAAAAGAACCATTTTATAAGCTTATATCCAAAAACTCCAGTCCCGCTCGATATCAATGTCATTAAGCTTGAGCAAAAAAGGGCTTCTAAAATCAGCGGGGCCTCAGGGACTTTTCAGGGGTATCCGCCCCCGCCTTCGGCGGGGGCGGATACCTAACTAAATGAGATTGCGCTCGATATACCTCTTTCCCATATAAAGCGGCGTACTCTCGCCCGTGCATTTCATAAGCTCCGCCTCGGCCTCGAACTCGGGGTACAAATTCTTAATTATTGCAAGCATCTCCCCCTCCCCCTCGCCGTCTATGGTAAGCGCCCTTACTTTGAGCCTGCCGCCCTTAAGCATATAGGCGCAGTCTGTCAAAAAGGGCAGGCGGAAGAGCGCGCCGTCCAGCTCTTTTATATCGGGCTCCTCGGAAAACTCCCGCCCGAAAACTTCTATTCTCTTTGTTATGCCGCCACAGGGGCAGTACCCTTGCAGTATGCGCGCGCGGTCGCCCGTCTTGTAGCGGATAAGCGGCATGGCCTCGAGGCCTATGGTCGTGATTACGAGCTCGCCCTCGGCTCCCGGCGGCAAAGCCTCGCCCCGCTTATCGACTATCTCGGCTATGATATGGTTTTCCCTTAAGTGCATTCCCTCGTGCGCCGCGCAGGTGACGGCCCCGCCCAGCGCCGTCTCGCGCGAGCCGTAATGGGGAAAAAGCGGCTCTTTGAGCGAGCTCTCAAGCTCCCGCCGCAGTCCCTCGGGGCAGGCGTCGGCCGAGGTGAGCGCCCGCTCGAGGCTCATAGGCCCGCCGCAGTATCTTATAAGGCTCAAAAGCGGCGCGGGCATTCCGATATAGGCGGCGGGGCGCTCCTCTTTAATTATCTGTTCAAGCTCGCCATAGCTTTTTCCGAAACCCGCCTTAACAGGCCTCGCGCCCAGGGTCTCAACCGCCCTCGCTATAAGCTCTCCGAGACCGTCCGGCCCGGAAAAGGGCAGGGCTATCATCACCCCCTCGCCCCGGGAGGCCATCTCGGAAATACCCGCGGAGAAAAAGTCCACGGTGTTTTCAAGGTCGCGGGCTGTGTAAAAGATGCGCTTCTCCGGCCCCGTAGTGCCGCTCGTCGCGCCCGAAATCACGCGCTCCACCCCAGCCTGCGAGACGAGCAGAAGCCCCGCGGCGTTCTCCGCGAGCGCCTCGGGGAGCGTAAAGGGCAGGCTCTCAAGCTCCTTTAAGGAGTCCAGCTCTGCGGGCAGGTCTTTATAGTAGCCCCCTCTTTGTCTCTCTCTTTGCAGAAGTGCGTTCAGCCTTTTGAGCTGCAGAGCTTCAAGACCCTCCCTTGTAAGACAGGGGAGAGCCTCCGTTTCGCATATCCACTTTTCGAGCGCCGTCCGTCTCACGGTCTGTAAAGCGCCCTTCCGTCAATATCCGTTAAATTATAAGCGCAGAAGGGCACCATGCCGCGCTCAAGGTCGGCTTCGCAGATATAGCAGCGGCGCAGGCGCTCGAGGTCGAGGTTCCAGGCGTCCTGAAAGAGCATTCCCGAGACCGTAAAGGTGTTTTCTACCGCGTCCTTCAGGAACTCGTCCAGCGAGGCAGTTTCGCTCAGCTCTGCCTCGGGATTTTCCGGCGGCTTAAGACCCCACTGCCGCGAAACGAAGTCGCGCGCCTCGAAGCTCGTCTGGCAGCAGCAGGCGTTCTCGCGTCGGGGCAGAGCCTTGAGGAACCCCTCGTCCAAACGGCGGTAGCTCGCGTGAAAGGAGCAATAAGGACTTTCCGCCCCGCCGCCCGAGAAGTCGGCGGCCTTCATAAGCCCGCCTGTCTGCTCCTCTATGAGCCGCAGCATCTTAGGCAGCGTGAGCCTTATTTTCGGCGGCTCGAGGGAGCAGCGCCCGAAATAGCTTATCGGCTGGAAGTGTACGCCCCTGACGGCGGGCGCCTTCGAGAGGGCGAAGCTGAGTATCTCCCCGAGCTCCCCCTCGTTCACGCCCGGCGCCACCGTAGGCGTGAGCACCACCGGCAGGCCGCTCTTTCCGCAGTTTTCTATGGCGCGCAGCTTAAGCTCGGCCAGCGGGCGGCCGCGCAGCATCCTATAAGCTTCGTCATCAAGAGAGTCAAATTGCAGAAAGACGCAGGAGGCCCCGGCCTGCGCAAGCTCGAGGGCGTAGCCCTCTTGCCCGGCTATTCTGAGGCCGTTTGAGTTCATTTGAAAGAAGCTGAAGCCCTTACTGCGCCCCATGTCGATTATTTCGGGCAAATCGTCGCGGACCGTCGGCTCGCCGCCGGAGAGCTGTATGTTGTAGGGGCCGCCGCGCTCCATGAGCATATCGTAGAGCGAGGCTATCTCGCTTAAGCTCAAATCCTTCCCCTCTCCCTCGCCCGCCGAGGCGAAGCAGACCGGACAGCGCAGGTTGCAGCGGCTCGTAAGCTCCAGCAGCACGCAGCAGCCCTCGCGCTCGTGCGCGGCGCAGAGGCCGCAGTCGTAAGGACAGCCCTTTTCTATCTCGCGCGCACCCTCGGGAAACTCCCTGCCCGCCGAGCCCCTGTCCCAGTTGAGGTAGCTGGCTATGCCCCCCTCCCAGATGAGCGTGTCGAAACAGCCGTGCTCGGGGCAGCTCTTTTCAAGGTGAATAAAGCCGTCGTCGCCCAGAGTCCTCTGCGCCTCTATTTTTTTAAGGCAGACTGGACAGACGCTCTCGGTTTTCGCAAAGGGCTTAGACATCTGTTTCCTCCAGCCAGGCTTCAAAGCGGGCCTTTTCGGCGCACCAGTCCGCCTCGGGAAAGCTCGCCTTTATAATACAGCTCTCCAAAACACCCTTGAGCTGTACGCCGCCGCGCTCGGCTATCAAGACCGGTCGGCGCAGCTTGAGATTGCGCCTCTGGCTCCAGTCCTCGGGCAGCAGGGCGGAAAGCTCCTCGATACTCAAGGGCAGCCGGTACTCATAGCTCTGGGAGTCGGCAAAGCAGTTTTCGGTCTTCTTGCACTCGCACTTCATCCTCTTACCGCCTCTACGGCCGCTATGGCCTCTTCTATCTCGCTTTCAGTCGTAAAGCGCGAGAGCGAAAAGCGGACGGTCTGCCGGACTTTCAGGCATTCAAATATTTTGGGGGCGCAGTGCAGCCCGGTTCGGCAGACTATGCCGCAGCTCTCGTGCAGCATAAAGCCCGCCTCGGCCGCGGAAACGCCGGGCAGGGTAAAGCTTACAACGGGGGTGCGCTCCCCGACGGGCTCTATCACCTGCGCGCCCGCGGCCTTGAGCCCCTCTGTAAGGCGCTCGAGCAGCGCGCCGTCTCTTTTTATATCTCTGGGGTTTTCAGCCGCCCACTTCAGCGCCGCGCAGAGCCCGTAAAATGAGGGTTCGTTGCCGGTGCCCGCTTCCAAGCGCAGCGGCATCTCCTCGGGCATCTCGGCAAGGTCGCTCATAATGCCCGTTCCGCCCTTGAGCCGGGGTTCCAGGAGCAGCCCCTCCTTAACCCAAAGCCCGCCGGTGCCCTGGGGGCCGAGCAGGTATTTGTGCCCGGTAAAGGCCAGCATATCCGCGCCCCAGCGCTCGGCCTCAAGCGGCAGCCAGCCCAGGGTCTGCGAGGCGTCAACAAGCACGAGGCTGCCCGCGGCCTTTGCCGCCCTTGTCAGCGCCGCCGCATCGTTCGCCGCCCCGGTGACATTTGAGGCGTGCGTGAAAACGCTGAGCTTCGGACGGTATTCCTCAAGCGCCCTCTCCCAGTCACGCGGCGAGACGCGGCCCGTTTCGTCCGTGTCGAGATAGACCGCCTTTACGCCGCGCTTTTCAAGGGCGTAAAGGGGCCGAAGCACGCTGTTGTGCTCGGCCTTTGTGCTCAAAACGCTATCCCCCGCCTTGAGTTCAAGCCCGAAAATCGCAAGATTTAGCGCCCAGGTGGCGTTCGGGCCGAGGGCTATCTGCGAGGGACGGCTTATGCCCATAAGCGGCGCTATAAGCCTCCGCGCCTCGTCGAACACGTCGAAGTCCTCAATTCCGCCGCGGCGCATGGCCCCGGGGGGCGCTTTCAGCGCCTCGCTCACGGCCTCGGCCACGCCCGGAGGCTTGGGCCAGCTCGTGGCGGCGTTGTTTAAATAAATAAGCTCGCTCATAAGACCCCGCTCTCCCCCAAAAGCTCCATGCACTTCTCCAGCGTGTCGCGCACCACCAGCGGACAGCGCTGTATCTTGTTCATCTCGTCGCCCGCGAGTATAGCGCGGCAGTCGCAGCCGCCGTATTCCGAGGTGTATTCCTCAAACCACTCTCTCAATCTTGCTATCATTTTATTGCAGTCGGGATGCTCCAGCTCGTCGCTCTCGCCCTTGCTTGCAAAATAGGCTATAAAGCAAGCGCCGCCCGTAAGGCAGCCGCAGACTCCGCCGGTATTCCC
>JAUNBN010000085.1 GCA_030527085.1 Oscillospiraceae bacterium | reverse complement strand
GCGTGTAATACGCTGTCTTTCCCCCGCCTACGGCGGGGGAAAGACAGTAAAAAAACCACGCAGTGGGACACTCTCCGCCTGTTTAGAGGTGTGGAAAGAGCTCTGCCTTCGTGATATAATCGTAGAGACTTTTTTGCGCTTCCCGCGCCGCGCCGCAGCCTTTGTAACAAAATCACTCTGGCTATTGCAAAGCGGGGCAAGCGGTGCTACAATAACTATACCAAATCGGTATAGTTTTAATTCGCTAACAAAATTTGAGTTCAGGGGATAATAATATGCTGGAACTTAAGAATATCAGCTACAAGGTCGAGGGAGCGGAGATTTTAAAGGACGTTTCCCTGAAGCTGCCCGACGGGCAGCTCACGGTCTTTACCGGGCCCAACGGCGGCGGCAAGACCACGCTGGCCAAGGTCATAATGGGCCTGGTCGAGCCCAGCTCGGGCAGCATTATCTGGCAGGGGGAGGACATAAGCTCCAAGAGCGTGACCGAGCGCGCCAAGCTCGGCATAAGCTACGGCTTTCAGCAGCCGCCGCGCTTCAAGGGGCTTAAGGTTCGCGACCTGCTCGAAATAGCCTCGGGCAAGAAGTCCTTGAGAAAGTCCGAGGCCTGCGCCTACCTTACCGAAGTCGGGCTCTGCGCCAACGACTATATCGACCGCGAGGTGGACGCCTCGCTCTCGGGCGGCGAGCTCAAGCGCATAGAGATAGCGAGCATACTCGCCCGCAAGACCGAGCTTTTGATTTTCGACGAGCCCGAGGCCGGAATAGACCTCTGGAGCTTCGCGAGGCTCGCCGAGGCTTTTTCAAAGATACACGACCGCCGCGAGAGCTCTATGATAATAATCTCACATCAGGAGAGGCTGATTCGCCTCGCTGACGAGATAGTAGTTATTTCGGGCGGACAGATAACGAACAGGGGGGCGACCGAAAAGGTGCTGCCGCAGATTATGGCGGACACGCTGAGCTGCTGCCCCATGCTGGAAGGGAGGGCCCAATAATGGCTGAAAAGCAAACACAGCTGGTAGCGAGCGAAAATTTGAGCGAGCTCGACCTCTCTCTGCTGAACAAGATAGCGGATATCGAGGGCGAGATAAACGGAGCCTACAATATACGCAAGGACACCGGCTGCTCCGGGCGCGCGAATACGGAGAATATCACTATTACGAGCAAGGAGGACGGCCACGCGGGTATAGACATACGCATAAAGGACGGCACGAAGAACGAGTGCTGTCATATCCCCGTTATAATAACCGAGTCCGGTATAGAGGAAACGGTGTACAACGACTTCTACATCGGCGACGACTGCGACATAACCGTAATTGCGGGCTGCGGGATTAGCAACTGCGGGCAGGACGCGAGCCGCCACGACGGCATTCACGCCTTCCATATCGGAAAGAACTCGCGGGTCAAATACCTCGAGAAGCACTATGGCGAGGGAGACGGCAGCGGCGAGCGGGTAATGAACCCCGAAACGCTTGTGGATATAGGCGAGAACTCCGTTTTCGATATGGAGACCTCTCAGATAGCGGGAGTGGACTCTACGGAGCGCCTCACCACAATAAACTGCGCCGAGAACGCCGAGGTCATAGTGACCGAGCGTCTGTTGACCCACGGCCGCCAGCACGCGGACTCGAGACTGGATATCCGTCTCAACGGCGAGAACTCAAAGGGGCGCGTTGTTTCGCGCAGCGTGGGCCAGGGCGAGAGCGTCCAGAACTTCTACCCCAATATCACGGGCAACGCCGCCTGCTTCGGGCACGTGCAGTGCGACTCAATTATAATGGACAGCTCCTGCATAGCCTCCATACCTGCCATAACCGCCAACCATCCCGAGGCCCAGCTAATACACGAGGCCGCCATAGGCCGCATAGCGGGCGACCAGCTGCTCAAAATGCAGACCTTGGGGCTTACGGAAGAAGAAGCGGAGGAGCGCATTCTCAAGGGCTTCCTCGCCTGAGCTGATAAAGGAGTCTGAATAATAGTTCCCGCCGGCTCGACTAAGCTTTCTTTTCAGGCTGTATTCCCCCGCCGAAGGCGGGGGATTACAGCCTAACTTTTATGGCATGGCGCCTTTTGACCAAAGAGAGCCGAGCCGGTGCTGCGCGAAGGCGGGTTTAGCTTAAAACCGAACTCCCGCCTCGCGCAGCTCTCGCTCCCCGAGCGCGGTCAAGGGCAGAGGCGGCGGCGTGTCCGCCGAATGCCCGCCTATTATCTTCTCCATCCAGACCATGCCGTACCAGCGGCCGAATTTGCGACCGCAGCCGTGAAACTCCCCAACGAGGGTATAGCCCATGCGGCGGTGGAAGCGCACGCTGTTCAGAGTGAGATATTCGTCCTCCGTCTCCGGGAAGCCTACGCAGGCATAGAGATTGGTTAGCCCGCGCGCCCTCGAAATGCTCTCCAGCGCCTCGTAGAGCAGCCTGCCCAGCCCCTGCCTCTTTTTATCCTCTTTGAGATAGATAGTAGTCTCCGCCGACCAGCCGTAGGCCGCGCGGCCTACGAAATCGCTCGTGTAGGCGTAGCCCAATATCTCGCGCTCTATTGCGGCTACAAGGTAGGGGTGCTTTGAAAGCGTTCTTTCTATCCTGCCGCGAAACTCGGCGAAGCTCGGAACCTCATATTCAAATGAGACCGCCGTATTCCGCACATAGGGCGCGTAGATGCTTAAGAGGCTTTCCGCGTCGTCGGGAGTGGCGAGGCGGATATAGGGCTTTTTTGTTTCCATATTTACCTTCGTTTCAAATCAAGGCTGTCAGGCTTTTGGGGAGCGCCCCCTAAGCTGGGAATCCTCGCTCTGCCTCCCCCGCCGAAGGCGGAGGAAGCAGAGCGTTAATACACTGTCGGGCAATACCGCCGCTGTGGGGCGGCGGGCGAGCTTTTATTCAAAAACAGAGAGAACGAACATGAACAGACAGAGCGCGAAAAAGGCGAAGAAGCCGCCGTTGAGATACTTCTCCCTAAGGCTCAGCAGCCCGTCCAGGCTCCTCCAAAAGTCCAGGAGCTTTTTGCGCTTTGCGATGATTAGATAAGCGCCCGCCGCGCTGAAGCCCGCCATCAGCCAAAGGCCGATATTATTTAGGGCCGTTGAGGAGGCGCTCACAAGCGCGGGGACCGCCAGCGCGCCGAAGAAGTTTATGAGCATATGCAAAACCGTGCCGGTGACAATCGAATTTGTCTTGAGAGCCAAAAGCGCGAGCGCCAGACCCGCCGCGAAGGCGTAAAAAAACTGGGAGAGGTTGAAGTGAAAGAGGGCGAAGGCAAGCGCGCTGCTTATAGCTGCCTGCGCCTTTGAATATGGCTTGAGAGCGTCCAGCAGCAGGCGGCGGAACATATACTCCTCAATTACGGGCGCGATAATCACCATCACCAGAAGAATAGCCAGCGCGCTCTCCCCCTCAACGGCCTGCTGGACGGGGTTCTGATATTCGCGGCCCGCGAGAGAGCTAAGCGCCGCGTCGAGCGCCTGCCCCGCCAGGCTCAAAACATAGCTTAAAAACATGCAGACGGGCAGGGCCGACGCGCAGAGCTTGAGCGAAAAGCCGCCGCTCTCGCCGGACTCTGTATCGCGTTTTGCCCCCAGCAGCGCGCGAAGCGAAAGCGCCGCGGCCGCGTAGGCGGCGAGCAGCAGCAAATAAGGGTACCACTCGTAATCGTTGAGCGAGGGAGCGAAGCGCAGAGTTAAAAACGAGCCGAGATATTGAGTCAGCACTAAGAGGACGCCGGAGACAAAGAGCGCCGCGCCAGCGCGCGAGTAGGCCGCGCGCGCCCCTCTTAGCTCATTCACCTTTGCGCCCTCTCAAAGCGAGCTTCAGGCCTATGCGCGCGCGGCGGTAGAGCGGCAGGGCGCGCTCGTAGACCAAGTGCCAGCAGGGCTTTACCGCTATATCAAACTCGCCTATAAATTCGAGGTAGCGGCCGCCGAACTGCTTTTTAAACTCATGCAGGCTTTTAAGGCTGCTGTTTTCGGGGTCACCCACGGTGCCGAACTGGTCGAGCAGCCGCGCCCCGGCGGCCTTGGCCGCGTGTATCTTTTCGTAGTAGACGCGGTTGTTTATAAAGGTCTCGCTCATTTTGGTATCGCTGCCCGCATGGACGGCCCAGGCCTTGTCGCCGTAGTTTACCACCAGATGCGCGCTGACAACGGCTCCCTTCGGGAACTCGCGCGCATAGGACTCAAAGGCGGCTATCTCGCGCAAAAGCCGCGCCTCAGAAAGCTCGCTTTCCTTAAGCGGACCCTCTTTTTTAAGCTGCTTTCGCTTTTCGAGCAGCGCGGCCAGCTCCTCTTTGAGCATCTCAACGCTCGCAGCGGGGTCAACCCTGCCCAGCCAGAGCGCCGCCATGCCATTAGCGCTCAGAGTGTCGAAGAAATCCCGGTAGTAGCTCTCGGGGTAGCCGACGAAATCGTCGCGCTCGCTGGTTATGGAGATGAGCTCGTGCAGCTTTGGGATATCCGCGCTCGCGCCCTTTGCTACCTCGCAGGCGTAGCGGCGGGATTTTTTTACGTTCTTTAAAACATTGCCGACTATGCGCCTGTCTATTTCCTCATCGGAGGAGCTCAAGTCTATTCTGAAGGTGTAGCGGGGCTGTCTTCCCTCAAATTCCTTATTAAAACCATGATGAACACAGCCCAGCGCCTTGAGCTGCTCTAAAATCGCACCGCCGCCGAGCTCGAGGGCTCCGGAGCCGGTGTGTTCGAAAAGGACTATATCGGGGTCGAATTTGAGGAACATAGCCCCCTCATCCTCGGCGAACTCTTTCAGCAGGGCTATCGTCTCGGCGAGCAGCTCCCCGTCGCCGTAATCCAGCACGGGGCCGCGCGGGCAGTAGTAGTATTTCGGAAAGAGAGGGGGCTTGCGCCCGAGCAGCAGAGCAGCGGCGCGAAGCTCGCCCTCCGCGCTTTCTATTCCTATCAGCCGCGCCTCGAGCCCCTTGGATTTGGCCGAGAAGTCTCCCCAGGCAGCGCTCTGCATAAAATGAGATTTGGATGGATGCTCGCGCACAAAGCTCTCGTAGCGCTCGCGCTCGATATCCGCAATAAGCTTCATTAAAAGGCTCCTTAATATCTTTAGGCGCAGGCAGGAGCAGCAGTTCGGGCAAGTGCCCGCCTTAAGCGGGCTTCGCTGCGCGCTGTCGCCGTAGTGTATTATAGCATAAAAGCGCGGCGAAAAAAGACACTCGGCTCCGACAGCGGCTTAAAAGGGGGCACTGCGCTGTCCTTCCTGGAATCTCTTTGATCTTCAAAAAACCGCACCGACACCAGGGTGGGAAATCGGAAATACTCCCTGTTGAGAGGAAGGCTTTTCTTTTAGGGCTAGAGCTGAGGATATAGAGGCGCTTTAAACAATTTCAACAAGCTTTTCAACAGAGAGTAAAACCGCCTTTATTGTCGGCTTTTGGCCTGTGAATAATTCCCTTAATTCAGGGAGGGTAAAAGGGTAAAAATACTAGCCGGAGATAGCTCCGCGCCCGCTACACGCTAGAGCGGGGAAAAGGCGGGAAAGGCGGGGAAAAGACAAGCAAACCATGCAGTGGAAAGCGAGAGACTCCCTGCCTTAAGTTGGGTCTTGCTAAACGAGTGAAAATATGTGATTATAACTAGTGTGCAAAATACGCAGAGAAAGCCGGTTAGATGGTAGATAATCAAGAAAAATACGAGGCCGTAAGCGCCGCCGAAAAGCTCGAGGGGCCGTCCGCAGTTTTGGATTCGGAGGGTTGCTCCCTTTGGGAAAGCGAAGCCCTGAGCGAGGCCGAGCGGCGGCTGCTCAGAAACCGCTTCGGGCTCTCGGACGAGATGCTCTCTGACGCTTTAAATCGCGCGAAAACACTGGGCAGCGCGAGCCTGCCGCTCGCGGGCTACCCGCTGGTAGGGCTGGGCGTTAAGCTGCTCTATTGCCGCGACGGAAACTACATCTGCCTTTTTTCGCGCGAAGCGCCGGCGCTGCGCGAGGGCGGCTTTTACCTCCACGGCGCCGACCGCTTTTTGGGAGCCGTCCACTCCGCCGCCGCGAAGCTCTCGCTGGCCGCGGACTCCGCCGAGAGGACGGGGGAGGATGGCGGCAGAGAGTTTTTCG
>JAUNBN010000084.1:737-6185 GCA_030527085.1 Oscillospiraceae bacterium | reverse complement strand
TTTACGGCAGCGGCATGAAGAAGAACTTTATCTACGACATGATGACCTTAGTGCCGAGTATGCTCAGCGGCGCGAAGTACGAAGAGCTCTCAGCCGTCTCGCCGCTCGTAAAAGAGGGCTACGTTTTGGGCGAGCGCGGCTTTTACAAGCTCGCGGCCGCAGGAGAAGAGCTGGAGAAGCTGCGCGCCTTCTTTGAGAAAAGCGACTTCAACTCCTTAAGCTTCACCGACAGCCGCGCGGTATATCAGTTCTATTCGCTCTACAATCTCTGGCGCGACATAAACAGGGCGCTGGAAAATGAGATACGGCTTATAAACCTCGCCTGCGAGCCCCTGAGCGCCGCCGAGCTGTACGCCCATGTCAGGAGAGGGGAGTTCAAGAACGAGCTCGCCTCGAAGCCGATAAAATACGACCTGCGCAGCCTCTACAGCGAGCTTTACGGCGGCGGCGGGGGGTATATGTACTCAAAGGAATACGCCCTCGGAGATATAAAGAAAGGCGTGCTCTCGGGAGCGTTTTTGGAAAAGAAGCCCCCTCTGGGGTGAAAGGCGGGGACATGAAGCTCGGTTTCTCGAATATAGGCTGGCCGTCTGAGGCCGATGAAGCGATGTACCGCGAGCTTGCCGCCCGCGGCTTTAAGGGGCTCGAGATAGCTCCTACGCGCTTTGTCGGCGAGGAGCCCTACAAAAAGCCCGGCGAGGCTCGGGATAAGGCCCGGCGCTTAAAAGAGGAATACGGCCTTGAGGTTTGCTCTATGCAGTCCATTTGGTTTAAGCGCACAGAGCGCATTTGCGCCTCAAAGAGCGAGCGAGCGAGCCTTATTGAATACACAAAAAAAGCCGTATACTTCGCGCTCGCGGCAGGCTGCAAAAACCTCGTTTTCGGCTGCCCGAAAAACCGCAGCATCGAAAAAGAGGGCGACGAAGAGCTGCTCTTCGGATTTTTTAAAACCGTCTGCTCCTATGCCGCCGAAAACGGCGTTAAAATCGCGCTCGAGGCAAATCCCCCTATCTACAACACGAACTTTTTAAACGACACTCCCTCGGCCTGCGCCTTCGCGCGAAAGCTTGGCGCGGGAACCTCTGTAAACCTCGATTTCGGAACGATAATCGAAAACGGCGAGGATATAGAGACGCTTCGCAACGAAACGGAGCTATTTTCCCACGTTCATATCAGCGAGCCCAGTTTAGCGCCGATAGAGCGCAGGGACGGGCATCGCGCGCTGGCCGCGCTGCTTAAGGAAACGGGCTACTCGAGCTTCGTTTCGATTGAGATGCGCGAAAGGCCGCTCTCGGAAGCGCTGGCCGCCGCGGACTACCTCGCGGAGGTGTTCGCATGAGGGATTTTAAGGGCATAAGCGGCGTTCCCGATTTCTCCTGCGAGGAGTATTCAAAAAAGAGCTCCGGGTGCTGCGTGTTGATTCCTGTAATCAACGAAAACGGACGGCTCAAAAACGAGCTTGGGCGCGCCCTCACCGCGGGGATAGACAAAAAGGCCGATATAATCATCTGCGACGGCGGCTCGAGCGACGGCAGCGTCGAGAGCTCCCTGCTCAAGAGCCTTAAGGTAAACGCGCTCCTGGTGAAAAAAGGCCCGGGCAGGCAGGGCGCGCAGCTTAGAATGGGCTTCTGGTGGGCGCTTCGCTGCGGCTACGAGCGCTTTATTACGATAGACGGCAACGACAAGGACTCAATCGAGAGCGTCCCGCTCTTTATAGAAAAGCTCGGCGAGGGAGCGGATTTTGTTCAGGGCAGCCGCTTTATAAAGGGCGGCGCGGCCGTCAATACTCCCATAAGCCGGCTGCTGGCCGTGAGGCTTATCCACGCGCCGGTGTGCTCGCTGGCCGCGGGCTTTCGCTTTACGGATACCACCAATGCCTTTCGCGGCTACTCGAGACGATATATAGAGAGCGCGGATATCTTCCGCGAGGTCTTTTCCGGCTACGAGCTGCTGGCCTATTTTAGCACGGCCTGGGCAAAGCTCGGTCTCAGCGCCTGTGAGGTTCCCGTAAGGAGGGCCTACCCAGAAAAGGGAGCCGTGCCGACGAAGATCAGCCCGATAAAGGGGAGCTTTGAGCTTTTAAAGGTGCTTTTTAAGAACGCCCGAGGCGGCTACGACCCGAAATAAGGCGTGAGCGGCCGGGAGAAGTGTTTTGAAAAATCCGCGCAGTCGGGCAGCAAGGAGGCGCGATGGACTTCGATAAGATAATAATCGGAGCGGGGCTCTACGGCCTTTACGCCGCGCTGGCGAGCGCCGAAAAGGGCGAGAGCGTGCTGGTGCTCGAGAGCGACCCCGAGCCCTTTATGCGGGCCACCTTTGTTAACCAGGCGCGCGTACACATGGGCTACCACTACCCGAGAAGCTTTTCTACGGCGCTTAAATCCCGAGATTACTTCGAGCGCTTTGTAAGGGACTTTGAGGACTGCATAAACGGAGAGTTCGAGCAGGTCTACGCCACGAGCGCGGCCTTCAGCTGGACGAACGCCGCCGAGTTCAGGCGCTTCTGCCTCGCGGCGGGCATACGCTGCGACGAGGTTCCGCCTGCGCGCTTTTTTAACGAGGGCATGTGCGACGGCGCCTTTCTTACAACCGAATACACCTTCGACGCGCGCCTCATGCTCAAAAAGCTCTTGACGCGGCTGGAGCGCGTCAAGAATGTGAAGCTGCTCTGCTCGCATACCGTGAGCGCGATAGAACAGCGCGGCGAGGTCTACCGCGTGAGCTGCGGCTCGGAGAGCTTCGAGGCCCCCTGCGTTTTGAACGCCACCTACGCCGGAGTGAACCAGATTCTTGCGATGGCTCGCTTCGAGCCCTTTAAGATAAAATACGAGCTCTGCGAAATAATCCTCTGCGAGCCCTCCGAGAGTCTAAAAAATGTGGGCATTACCGTTATGGACGGGCCCTTCTTCTCGATAATGCCCTTCGGCAAGACGGGGCTGCACTCCCTTACTTCCGTGACCTTCACGCCGCACGAAACGAGTGTGAGTCCCCTGCCGGACTTCGGCTGCATGAAGGAGCGCGGCGAGGGCTGTTCGAGCGAGCTTTTCGGCAGCTGCGATTACTGCCCCGCCAGGCCCCCGAGCGCCTGGCCTTATATGGAGAAGCTGGCGCGCAAGTATCTCAAGGAAGAATACGGCTTTGGCTACCTGCGCTCTCATTTCTCGATAAAGCCCATACTGCGCGCCTCCGAAATAGACGACTCGCGCCCAACGCTGGTGCGCGTGCTAAATGAAAGCCCGCGCTTTGTTACAGTTCTCTCAGGCAAGATAAACACCTTATACGACTTAGACGGGGTGCTTTAATGGATAAGAACAGGGAAAAGAACTTTGTTTCGGCAGTGATTTATCTCAGCGAGCGCGAGGAGCTCATAGCGCCCTTTATCTCTATGGTGAACGGAGTTTTGAGCGAGAACTTTGAAAAATACGAGATAGTCTGCGTAAACGACGCCTCGCCCCTCTGCGCCGAGGCTGCTCGCCGGGCGGCGAGGGAGAACAGGATCAGCTCGCCTCTGACAATAATTAATATGAGCGTGCGTCAGGGAACGGAGCCTTGCATGAACGCGGGCATAGACGCAGCTATAGGCGACTATATCTTTGAGTTCGACAGTCCCGAGCTCTGCTTTGAGCCCTCGCTCATAATGGACTGCTACCGCAAATGCCTCGAGGGCAGCGACATAGTCTCCGCCGCGCCCTCACGCGGCAGCCGCGCGGCGTCAAGGCTGTTTTACAGCCTCTTCAACGCCGCCTCCAAAAGCGCCTATAAGCTGCGCACCGACGCTTTCCACCTCCTCTCGCGCCGCGCCGTCAACCGCCTGCACGCGATAAATCCCAATATGCCCTACCGCAAGGCCGCCTATGCCGCGAGCGGGCTGAAGCTTGCCGAGCTGGAGTTCGAGCCCACGGCCGAAATAAGCCGCCGCAGGGGATACCGCGCGGCCGAGGCCGCCGACGCCCTGGCCCTCTACACCGACGCGGCCTACAAGATAAGCTTCGCCATCTCTGCGGCGTTGCTCGCCGTAACTCTGGCGGCCGTAGTATACACCATAGTTATATTCTTGAGCGCCCAGCCCGTCGCGGGCTGGACTACCACGATGATACTTCTGTCCGCCGGTTTTTTCGGTGTCTTTCTGCTGATGACCTTCGTGCTGAAATACCTTTCGCTGCTGGTGGATTTGAGCTTCAGGAATCAAAAGTATCTCGTTGAGTCAATCGAAAAGATTCAGTATGAATAAGCCGGATCAAAATATAAATCCTTAGAAAACGGACGCGCAATGAGTTTAAACAAAGGTCTTTGGATAAAAGAGAACAAGCGAAAAGTACTCCTCTTCGCCGCGGCGGCGCTGCTCGTCTCGGCGCTTATACTTCTCAAGCTCTCGCTTTGCTCTAACCAGCTGCTTGAGCTTTACCCGGGAGCGGCGCCTATCGATGACGAGCTCATGTTCGCCAAGGCGCGGCAGGTGCTGGCGGGCAACTGGCTGGGCGAGTACGACCAGATGACTATTGCCAAGCACATGTTCTTTTCCGTTTGGCTCGCTGGGGTGATGAAGCTGGGCATACCCTACGTTATAGCGGTGCAGCTGCTCTACTGCCTGGCCTGCGCCGTGGCGGCCCTCGCTGTGAGACCCTTTTTCAAATCCTATTGGCCCGCGCTCGCGGCCTTCGCCGCGCTCTGGCTCTCGCCTTACAGCTGGGCGAGTTTTACCCTGCGCGTCTACCGCGACAGCATTTTTCCCTCGCTGTGCCTTATCTTTTTCGCGGGGCTCGTCGGCATGTGCGCGCGCTTTAAGCAAAAGCCGCTGAGGGCTCTGCCCTTTGCTCTGGCCGCCGGTATCGGCATGGGAACGGCCTGGCTCACGCGCGAGGACGGAATATGGCTGCTGCCCTTTGCCGTCTGCGCGCTTCTGGTGTATGTTATTCTCGTATTCTTCAGCGGCAGGGACTTAAAGGAGCGATTGAAGAGACTGTCTTCGCCGCTGGCGGCGGCGCTCGTCTGCTTCATGTGCATAGGAGCCTACTGCTGGCAGAACTACACCCATTACGGACGCTTTATAGTGAGCGACTTCACCTCGAGCGAGTTTGAGGATGCCATAGGCGCGCTTGTGAGAGCCGATACCGACCGTCCGCACGAGCGCAATGTTTTGGTCTGCTACGAGGCGCGGCAAAGAATAGCGGCCGTCTCTCCTATGTGGGCTGAGATAGAGGAGGTTTTGGCGGAAAACGAGGGCTACTACCGCGGCTACGGCTATGCGCCGGAGAAGAATCTGAAAAGCGGCGGCATCTGCTGGGCACTCAGGGATATAGTTCAAAATCTGGGCTACGCAAACACGGCGCTCGAGGCCGAGGACTACTACACCCGCCTTGCCGCCGAAATAAACGCCGCCTGCGACAGCGGCGCTCTTGAAACGCCCTACGGGAGAATGAGCACCACGCTCATGCCCTGGGACGAGAG
>JAUNBN010000084.1:0-727 GCA_030527085.1 Oscillospiraceae bacterium | reverse complement strand
CTGCTTTGCTTCGACCAGACAAGTTCCATCGCGGAGGCCACAGGCGACCTTGAGGAGACGGTAATGGATTATATTGTTCTTCTTCGCACTCGCGCCTCGACCGACCGCGACCCAAACACGGCCGAACCCATAATTCACGAATACCAGCTCGAGACCGAGGCGAGGTTTTCCGCAATACGAAGCATATATAAAATTCTTATTTGGCCCGCGCTCGCCCTCGCCCTCTTTGCGCTCGCGCTCGATTTGCGCGCGGCCTTCAGAGAGCTAAAGGAGAAGAAGCCGGGTATAGTAAGCGCCCGCGCCTTCATGCTGCTCGGGCTGCTGCTCTCCGTTGTTCTAAGAGTGGCGATAGTTTCCTATGTTGAGGCTGTAAGCTTCATGATAGGCACCTATCTGCTCTACCTCTCCTCGGCGGGGCCGCTGCTGCTGCTTTTTGCGACTCTCGGAACCTCCGCGGCGATAGAACATTTTGAGACATTGAGGGCAGCAAAAAAGTTATGCCGTGTTCCCACCTTTGGCGCGTGGACACGTTGAAAACAACAATCGGAAGACTCCCCGTGTGAGAATTTGGTTGACAAAGCGCGCTGTGAATTGTTATAATTTTTAAGCTGTTTTACAGCTTATCTGCGGGTGTAGTTCAATGGCAGAACACCAGCCTTCCAAGCTGGATACGTGGGTTCGATTCCCATCACCCGCTCCAAATGTGCCTGTAGCTCAGTAGGATAGA
>JAUNBN010000083.1 GCA_030527085.1 Oscillospiraceae bacterium | reverse complement strand
ATCCTCTACCTCTCGCTCGAAAACATAACCGAGCGCAAGGAGCTGGACAGCCTGCGCTCCCGCCTGGACGGCATTGTTTACAATGTGCCGGCGGGCATAGCCCTCTTTGAATACAGGGACTCCAAGGCCTACCCCGTCTTTATAAGCGACAAGGGCTGCGAGCTCTTCGGCTACACCCGCGAGGAATACGAGGCCCGCATGAGGGAGGGCCTGCCCGTAAGCTTTATGCCCAGCGGCATGGGCGAGCTCGAATCCATTCCCGAGTCCGGCATGTCGGAATCCGTAGAGCATATCGTTCGCGCGCGGCGAAAGGACGGCAGCTGGTTCTGGCTCAGAATAGTTTACAACGCCGTAGCCCACGAGGGGCAGTACCCGCTCGTCTACACCACCCTCTTCGACGTTACCGAGCAGCGCGAGGCCGAGGACGAGATGAGCGTGCTCATGCAGTCCATGACCTCGGGCGTGCTCAAGCACTCCGAGGATTTCGCCACCATAGACTTCGCCAGCGACAGCCTGCTTAAAATGCTGGGCTGCTCCCGCGAGGATTTCGATGAGTTTTACGAGGGCGACCTCACAAGGCTCTACTACTTCGAGGATTTCGAGAGGGCGCGCGAAGAAATCCGTCACCAGATTAGAGACGTAGGCCAGGAGGGCGCGGTAGAGGTAAGGCTGGTAACTCGCTGCGGCCATTTGCTCTGGGTGAACGCCGTAGGCCATCTCGTTGAGGATTTCGAGGGCAGTCGCTGGTACTATGTGATAATAACGGATATAGAAAACCGCAAGCGGCTCGAGAACGAGCTGCTGGATAAGAGCCGCCAGACTGAGGCCGTTATACAGAACGTGCCGGGCGGTGTTGAAATGTATGAGATACGCGACGGCGTGGCTGTTCGCAAATTCATAAGCGAGGGCATGGCGAGCATTTACGGCTGCCCGAAGGAGGAGCTCGACAGCTTCCTAGGCACCGATGTGTTCTCCCGCAACCACCCCGACGATTTGGAGATGATGAAGCGGGCGGTGGACGCGGTCATTCGCGAGCCCTCCCTCTTCAATCAGCGCTACCGCAGCAGAAGGAACGACGGCAGCTATATCTGGGTACACCAGACCGGCAACCCCGTTGCGGGGACGGACGGCATTTTGCGCTACTACTGCGTCTACACGGACATAACCGAGCAGATGGAAGCCGACGAGCGGCTGCGCCTCGAAAAGCAGAAGCTGGATTTCGTTATAAACGACGTCAGCATTCTCGTCTGGGAATACGATATAGCCAAAAAGACCTATTCCGTACTCAACACGAGCGGGCGCTACGACTACCTTCCCATGACGATGGAGAACGCGCCGGAGTGCATTATTGAAAAGGGTCTCGTGTCGCCGCGCTCCGCCGGGGAGATAAGGCGCATCTACCGCGAAATAGACGAAGGCGCGCCCTACGCCTCCTGCGAGGCGCTGCTCCTTTCGAACGACGGCGAATACAGCTGGAAGCGCGTTTCTCTGCGCACAGTCTTTGTCGAGGGCAAAGCAGTGAACGCTATCGGCACGGGGGTGGATATCTCCAAAGAAATAGAGGCTCTTACCCGCCGTCAGGACCTCGAGATGGCGCTCAACGCCTCCTCCCTCTATTTCTGGAGCTTCGACCCGCAGACCGGAACCTACCCGATAGTCAACAAAAACGCCGCGAGGCTCGGTATAGGCCGAGTTGAAAACGGCCGCCAGCTCGGCCTGCGTGAGATAGGCGTGCTCGCCGAGGACGACAGGCTCAAGACCAGCTCCTATATGGACGAGGTCCGCCGCGACCCGCAGATAGCCCAGGACGGGCGCTCCGTGCTGCATATGAACAAAGAAGTCTGCGGGATGGAGTGGATGCAGGTCTCCTGCGCCGTAGTGCGCGACAGCGACGGCGAGATTCGCTCCATCTCCTTCGCGGGCGAGGACTACACAAGGCTCTACCAGAACGAACAGCTTTATACGGAAGTCCTGCTCAATTTGCAGGAGGGGGAGGCCGGTGAGTCTATTGTAAGCCTGGTGGCCGACCTCAGCGCGGATTTGGTAGAGGCCTACCGCGGAACCTTCGGCCGCTCGGGAATGCCCTATTCGCAGCTCGTGAGCGAATTCGGCGAGCGGGTCTATGCCGAGGACGACCGCGCGATGCTTACCGAAAAACTGAGCCCCGCCTCGCTCATGGACGCCTTCAGGCGGGGCGAGACCGCCCTGAGCTTCGACTACCTCCGCGTAATACGCGACGAGAAGCTGCCGCGCTGGGTCCGCACCTCCGCAAGAACCTTCTATACCGGCGGCCATATAAAGGCGCTTATAGCCTCTATGGATATAGATAAGGAGGCCATGAACCGCGAAATATCGCTCACGGTCTGCCGCAACAACTTCGAGCTTATCTATGTAGTACACCTCGACACGGACTTCCTGCGTGTCTACCGCAAGTCCGAGCTGGAGGACGGGCTTGTAATCGGCGAGGAGTGTCCCTACGACGAGAACCTCAGGCGCTTTATAATGCGCTATGTCCGCCTCGACAGCCAAAAGCAGGCGCTCGAAACGATGAGCCTCGAAAATCTGAGAGCCCAGTTTGCCGCGGGCGGCCCGCTGCCCGGCATGGTCTTCCCCGTCGAGGTGGATGGCAGGGTCTACTATAAAAAGTGGGAGCTCTGCCGCATGGACATAGACGAGCGGGCGGTTATAATAACCCGAACGGACGTCACGGACGCGGAGCTGCTCAGAAGGTACAGCGACCAGATGCGCCTCGCGCTGGCGGACAGCCGGGTCGTTGTCTGCCGCTATGACGTCGCTTCAAAAACGCTCTCCATGCCCGAGGACTACGCCTCGCTCACTAACGCCGGCTCACCGGCGCAGAAGGTAAGCGAAAGGGCCTATCTCACGGTAGCTCCGGGCGACAGAGAGCGCTACCTCGATTTCTACAAGAGCATAGACAGCGGCGTTCCCAAGGGCGATGTCACCATACAGTTCATCTACGAGGACGGCTCTCTGCACTGGTGCCGCGCGGGCTTTATAAGCGAGTTCGACGACAGCGGCAAGCCCCTGGGAGCGGTCGTAACGGTAAGCGAGGTCACGCGCCAGCGCCAGCAGGAAATAGAGCTGGAGCGCAACCGCCTGCTGCTCGAGCACAACGGCATAGCCCTTTTTGATTACGACACAAAGACGGACACCGTTATTTTCGAGGCCGTGCGCAAGGATGAGGGTCTGGTGCGCATTGTGCGCGAGAACTACTACGAATACGTCCTCAACAGCGTGATAGTGCAGAACGATTCCGTAAACACCCTGCGCGAGACAATCCGCGCCGCGCGCGAAAAGCCGATGACGGGCTCGGTTGAGTATGCGGCAGACAACTGGGGCACGGGTTACCGCTGGTGCCGCCTGCTCTACACAAGCGTGGCGGACGAGAGCGGCTCCGTCTACCGCATAGTGGGGCAGATAAATGATATTCAGGAGGAAAAGGACAGGGAGGCGCTGGTAGCCGACCTGCAAAGGAACATACACAGCAGAGAGAGAGCCGGAGAGCACGACTCCATGGTGCTCGTCAGCGCGCTGCAATATCTCTCCGAGGCCAGGGACGCGGACGTTGCCATACGGCACCTTTTGGGGCTTTTGGGCGAGCGCTATCACGCCGATATGGCGCATATCTACGAATTCTCCGGCCCGGACGAATTCGAGCGCAGCTATGTGTGGCGCGCGGCCGACTCCCCTATACCCCCTCCCTACAAGCAGCCCGTTAAGGCAAGCGGCATAAAGCTCTATTTTGAGAACAGCCGCCTGCTTGTCTGCGGCAGCGAGGAGGAGTTCCCGGAGGACTTGAGGGAGCACCTGAGCGCCCGGGGCATACGCTCCATGCTGCTTTGCGCCATGCTGCACAACGGCGAGCTCATAGGCTGCCTGGGCTTTTACAGCGAAAGGGAAGGCGCCTTCTCCGAGCTCAACACCGGCACCCTCACACTGCTCTGCGACGTTATAGCCCTCAACATCCTCAAACAGCGCGGCGAGGAGGCCGCGGAGCTCTCCGCCGACTTCCTTAAAATGCTCGACAACAGCACCTTCTTCGCCTATCTTATCGACCCCGAAACCCATCGGGTGCTTTACAAAAACAAGGCTCTCCTCGATAAATTCCCGGACGGCCCCGAGGAACTGCCCTGCTACGGCGAGCTGGCCGGCCGTCAGGCTCCCTGCAATGACTGCCCGATGAGCGCGCTGAACGCGGACGGCTCTTTCAAGGCCGTGCAGGTCAACTGGCGAAATAAGCTTTGGATTGTGGCGCAGGCCTCCCCGATAAGATGGCAGGGGCAGGAGGCCTTTATGGTCATCTGCGCCGACATCACCGCCCAGAAGGCGGCCGAGTACGAAATACAGGCGCGCAACGGCGAATACGCCGCTATTGTAAAGCAGAGCGGCAAGCGCATTCTGCGCTACAACGCGAGCACCGGCGTGGGCGAGACCTTCAACGACGCGGAAATGGATTTCAGCACCAGCAGGACGATACCGGACTTCGTAGAGGAGATGATACGCCGCAAAAAGGTAGCTCCCGAGAGCGCCGGGGACTACCGCGAATTCTTCTCGCGAATTCGCGCCGGCGAGCCCTCGGGCAGCGGCGAGTTCCTCATAAACGGCTCGAACGGCCGCCAGCGCTGGGACCGCGCGGACTACAGCCTTATCTGCGACGCCGAGGGCAGGCCCTCTTACGCCATAGTCTCCTATTTCGACAATACCGAGGCTCACAACAAGGAGGCCGCCTACCGCCAGTGGAGGCAGGGCCTTACCAGGCTCTTCTCGGACAAGGCCATTTATCTCGAGGTCAACCTCACGCGCGACCGCATAGAGCATGAGGAGAACATGACGGTAGAAAATGAGGGGCGCAAGGGCGACCGCCTTACGGACTTTGTCGAATACGGCAGGCGCGTCATCACCTATAAGGAGGACGTTCCCGTCTTCCTCGAGTTCTTCGACCGCAAGCGCCTGCTGGGTCTCTTCGAGGCAGGCTGCACTCAGGACAACCTGCGCTACCGCGCCATAATAGAGGGCAGACCCCAGTGGTTCCGCGCCGAGATAGAGATGGCCAAGGCTCCCGATACCGGCGACGTGATGGCCTATATCGCCTACACGAATGTAGATTCCGAGATGCGCGAGCAGAAGAGGATGGAGGACATGGCCTCGACCGACGCCATGACGGGGCTTTTGAACCGCGCGGCTCTCGAGAGCAGAGTAGCCAAGGCTCTGCACGAGGCAGTGCCCGATGAGCAGACGGCGCTGTTCATGTTCGATATCGACGACTTCAAAGCCATAAACGACACCATGGGCCACCAGCTCGGGGACGACACGCTCGTGCAGGTAGCGGCGGTCATACGCCGGGCCTTCAGAGGCAGCGACCTCGTCTGCCGCTTCGGCGGAGACGAATATATGGCCTTTATGTGCGGCGGCGTGGGCGAGGAGGTAGTACACGCCAAGGCCCGGGCCCTGCTGGACTTGCTGCGGCTCGCCGTCGGCGAGATAACAACCTCTGTGAGCATAGGCGTCTGCCTTGCGAAGGCGGGAGAGACTAGCTTCGAGCAGCTCTACAGCATCGCGGACAGGGCCCTCTACACCGCCAAGCGCAGCGGCAAGAACACCTACTGCATTCTGGAGGCTGACGTCCGGCGGCAGGTTTAAAGCGCGCGAGAGGGGCACTCCCCCATTTCTCAATGCTGCGAGCGCATCTCGTACATCGAGGGGCCTGCCTCGCGGTTCTCGCCGGGAGTAAGGTAGGGCAGGCTGTCGTCGGACATATCCACCCCGCGCAGCACCGCGCGGTGCCCGAAGCGGCGGCGCAGCTCGTCCACCGAGCGCTCGAGGCTCTCGAGCCGCGCGAGTTTTTCCTCGTCCTCATAAAGCGTGAGCTGGCGCGGGCCGCCCGCCTCGCTGAGCATTATAGCCCTGACTCCGAGGCTGCGCAGCGGCCTTTTCCAGTCCCAGCTGCGGCGAAAGAGCTCGAACGCCTCCGAAGCGATAACCGAGCTCAGGGCTGTTGCGCGCTCAAGCGCCCTCTGGCGCGTAAAGGAGGCGAGCTCCGTGTCCCTTATCCATAGCTCTATTCCGCCCGCGCGAAAGCCGCCCTCGCGACGCCGCGTGCCGACGCTGTCCGCCAGCGCGTATCTCACCTTTTTCGCGTCCGCGTCGCAGGCGCTGTCGCGCGGGGTGGGTGTGCTGTTGCCTACGGATTTTACGGG
>JAUNBN010000082.1 GCA_030527085.1 Oscillospiraceae bacterium | reverse complement strand
CGCCCGCGAAGAACATAATAAGCACGGCCAGGCCGGAGAAGCCCTCTATGGGCGAAGTGAAGAGGAAGCGCTGTATAAGCCAGAAGAGCCCCAGCAGCGCGCCGAAGACCGCGAAGCCGAAGCCTATGCCGCACATTATTTTGAGCGGCTTGGAGGAGAAGCAGATAAGCCCGTTGAGGCCTATTGTGAGCGAGCCGGTGAAGCGGTTGTACTTGCCCTTGTCGGCGTAGCGCGCGTCGCGGCGGTACTGCACGGCGGTCTGCTTGAAGCCGACGAAGGCCACCATGCCGCGCAAAAAGCCGTGGTGCTCGTTGAGGCGGCCCAGCTCCTCTATTACCCGGCGGTCGATGAGGCGGAAGTCGCCGGTGTTGACGGGGATATCCACCTCGCCCATTCTGTTTATGAGCCAGTAGCCGAAAACGGAGACGGCCTTTTTAAACAGCGTCTCGCCCTCGCGTGAGATGCGCTGGGCGTAGACGACCTCGTAGCCCTCGCGCCACCTTTCAACTAATTGGGGAATGAGCTCGGGCGGGTCCTGAAGGTCAACGTCTATAACAACGCAGGCCTCCCCCGAACAGTTGAGTATCCCCGCTATTGTTGCCGCGGGCTGGCCGAAGCGGCGGCTGAAGCGAATCAGCTTTATTCTGGGGTTGCGCTCTATATTTCGCTTTATGACCTCGCAGGTTCTGTCCGGAGAGGGGTCGAGGCAAAAGATAATCTCGTAATTGTAGCCCTCTTTTTCAAATACGGCCTCTGTTCTCTGCAAAAAGGGCTCTATTGTGTTTTCTTCCTTGTAAACGGGCACCACCACGGAGAGCAGCTTATCCATTCTGTCTTTTCCTCTTGATTTATTTGTGTTGAGTTTAAGAATAGCATTATTAAAACCCGCTGGCAAGCCCCTTGACGGCCCGGCAGAGCCACGCTCGCGCTGTTTTTTATGCCTTGTTCCCCCGCTTCCGGCGCAATGTCATTAAGTCAGGGCGTATTCCCCGCTGAAGGCGGGGGAATACACCCTGAAGAATCCGAAGGCAGGTGAAACACAACATTGAACATGCCTTCACGAAGCTTGGCGTACTTGCGGCGCGCCGCGAATATTCAAGGGCCCGCGCGAATACTCTTTTAGCAAGTGTATTTGTATTGTTGGGAGGCGGCGGTGTGCGTTACGAAACCGAGAGGGCGGTGCTGCTCGCGCGCTATATCGTTGAAACCGGGGCAACGGTAAGGAGCGCGGCCGTCGCCTTTGGCATAGGCAAATCTACGGTGCATTCGGACGTTACGAAAAAGCTGCGCAGGTACGATGCGGCCCTCTGGGCGCGCTGCCGTGAGGTTCTCGAGCGCAATCGCGAGGAGAGACATCTTCGCGGAGGTGACGCGACGCGCCGCAAGTACGCCGAGCTGCGCGAACTGAAAAAGCTTCGCGGCGGCAGACAGCAAAGCTGATTGAACCAAACCCTCCCCCATTGGGGGAGGGTCTTTAAGCGCCTCTCTATTCTTGCTTTTCAAAGGTCGCGGCAACTCGCTCGAGCAGCTCGCGTATCGGCAAATGCTGCGGACAGGCGCTCTCGCAGCTTCCGCATTTAACGCACTCCGAGGCCTTGCCGCCGCGGGCGGTAAGCACCTGATTGTAGTAGTAGTCCGAGTTCCAGTCGCCGTGCTGCTGCTTCGAGTTCATGCAGGCGAAGAGCTCGGGTATGGGAATGCCCTGAGGGCAGCCGTCCACGCAGTAGCGGCAGGCGGTGCAGGGTATGAGTTTGAGAGAGCGGAAGATATCGCGCACCTTATTAACCGCCTCGTGCTCGCTCTCGCTCAAGGGCTTAAAGTCCCGCATGGTAGCTATGTTCTCGCGCATCTGCTCTATGCTGCTCATGCCCGAGAGCACCATCATAATTCCCTCGAAGCTCGCGGCAAAGCGCAGAGCGAAACCCGCGGGGGTACCGCCTTGCTCTTTGAGAATACTCCTTGCATCTTCGGGCAGGTTTGCCAGCGTGCCGCCCTTTACGGGCTCCATTACGATTACGGGCTTTTTGTGCTTCAAGCAGACCTCATAGCACTTGCGGCTCTCGATGGCCGGGTCCTCGAAATCGGCGTAGTTAAACTGTATCTGCACTGCTTCTATCTGCGGGTACTCGCTGAGTATGCGCTCGAGCACCTCGGCCTTGTCGTGAAAGGAGATGCCGAAATGTCTGAATTTGCCCTCGGCCTTAAGCTCCAGCGCCGTCTCGTAGGCGCGGTGCTTTTTAAAATAGGCGAAGTTCTCCTCGCCCTGCGCGTGCATTAAGTAAAAGTCGAAGTAATCTACGCCGCAGGCGGCGAGCTGGCTCTCGAAGAAGGGCCTTATATCCTCCTGCTTTTTGAAATAGAAGTTGGTCAGCTTATCTGTCAGGATATAGCGCTCGCGCTCATAGCGCGAGGTGAGACAGGCCTTGAGCGCCGTCTCGCTTTTGGTGTTGAGGTAGCCATGAGCCGTATCGAAGTAGTTAAAGGCCGCCTCTAAAAAGGCGTCGACCATCTCGCAGGTCTGGGCTATATCAACCTCCTCGCCCTTCATGGGCAGCCTCATGCAGCCGAAGCCGAAGTTCTTCTTGATTTTTTCCATTTTCAAATCTCCTTTTATTCTTCCCAAAGCGGGCTGCCGTCTCTTACCGCCGCCTCGTAGCGCTCGATTTTATAGTTCAGGCGGGCGAGACTCTCGTCTATTTTGCTTCTCCGCTCGAGCAGAGCCTCCCTTTGCCGGGAAAGCAGCCTGAGGCGGTCGGGCATGGTGGCCTCACCCTGCTGAAAGAGCCGCAGGTACTGAGCCATGACCTCGACTCGAAGTCCCGCGCTTCTCATGCAGAGCGCGAGCTCCAGCCAGCGCAGGTCCTCCTCGCGGTAGTCCCTTTTGCCGCCCGGGCCGCGGCCGACGGGGGGAATCATGCCCGCTCGCTCGTAATAGCGCAGGGTGTCCTGAGTAAGGCCGTACTTTTTGCTGACTTCTCCTATTGTCACAGCGCTCCTCCTTCTTCTTCTTATTCTTCTTGCCCTTTACGGTTCTCGCCTGAAGGGGAGTGTACTTTTTGCGTGCTTTTCAAGTATTTCCCCCGCCGAAGGCGCGTAAAATACTGCATCATTCCCGCTTTTGGTTCACTCCCATCGGCAGCGTCTCGTCAGCATTTTTAAGGCCGCTCCCTCTCGGCTGCGCAGGCAATAAGCCGCATGCTCGCTAATAATCATATAACTTGGAGCTTGCTCCAAGTCAAGTGTTTTTTAAAACATTGGAGTATATCGCAGCGTAGAAATTTTGCTATAATAAGCGCGGCAAGCGGCCGCGGGAGGGAAGACTTGAAACGGATTTTGGTAATCGGCTGCCCGGGCAGCGGAAAGAGCAGTTTTGCGCGAGAGCTGAAAGAGCTTTTAAATATTCCGCTTTACTATCTGGATATGCTGTTTCACAAGCCTGACAAAACCACATATTCTCAAAGTGAGTTCGAGATGAAGCTGGAGGAAATACTCCGGCGTGAGACCTGGATAATAGACGGCAATTATCTGAGCACCCTTGGGAAGAGGCTTAAAAGCTGCGATACGGTCTTTTGGCTTAACTACCCCGCCGAGCTATGTCTCGAGGGTATAGAGGCCCGCAGGGGGAAGGGTGAGAGAGGACATGCCCTGGATAGAAACCGAGAGCGACGGAGAGTTTATAGAGTATGTGAAGCGCTTCGAATACGAGCAGAAGCCCGAAATGCAGGAACTTCTTCTGAGCGCGCAGGACAAGAGCGTATATATCTTTCGCTCAAGAGACGAAGCGGCTCAATACCTTAAAAGCCTGAAGCCGGGGCTGAAAGACTGATCCGTCCGCTGTGGGGCGTTCCACTTAGCAACAGGCTCTGGTCTTTAAGAAGCAAAGCTGTTATAATCGACAAAGCAGCATCAAAAGCAAGACCAAGCATCCGGAGGAAGAAATGGAAAAGACCAAGGTAATACTCGACTGCGACACCGGCTCCGACGACGCCGTCGCAATAATGCTCGCAATTCTGTCGGACAAGCTGGAGCTTTTGGGCGTCAGCACCGTTGCGGGCAACAAGGAAATCAATTTTACAACTGATAATACCCTGCGCGTGATAGAACTGCTGGGCTCCAAGGCCCCTGTCTACCGCGGCTGCCACACTTCGATGGTAACAAAAATAGCGCCCGGCAGGCGCGGCGGCTACAACGGCATGACAGGCGTGAGCGAGTTCAACGTGGACGCGAAGGGCAATATAATACAGTATCACAACGACTGCCTGCCCATAGCCGAGGCGAAAACGAAGGAGAAGAAAGAACACGCCGTCTTCTGGCTGATAGACACGCTTATGAGATCCGAGGGGGACATAGTTCTCGTACCCACCGGGCCGCTGACCAACATAGCGATGGCCCTGCGCCTCGAGCCCGCCATAGCGGGGAAGATAAAGGAGCTCGTCTTTATGGGCGGAGGCTTTAAGGTCTTTAATTCCACGAGCTGCGCGGAGTTCAATATCTGGGCCGACCCCGAGGCCGCGCAGATAGTTTTAACAAGCGGCATAGAGAAGATAACGATGGTGCCCTTGGACGCCACGCACAGCGCGAACTTCTCGCGCGAGGACGCGAAGGAGCTGCGCGACTACGGCACCGAGCTCTGCCGCGTAGTGGCCGACCTCATAGACGAGCGCGTGACCGCCTACGACGCCTACCAGCCCCAGAACCCGCTTGGCACCGCGCCGCTGCACGACGCGCTGGCGCTGGCCTATGTTTTCGACCGCGAGGTGCTGCGCGACGTCAAGCTAATGCGCGTGGACGTTGACTGCGGCGGCGGTTTCGCGGACGGCTCCACCCTCTGCGACACCCGCGCCTACCCCGACCGCGAGCTCAACTGCTACGTTGCGCTCGACGCGGACAGGGAGCGCTTTGTCAAGCTCACGAAGGAGCTTTTGAAGTCCTTTAAATAAGCTCTTGTATTAAAAGCCGTGCGCCGCGTTTGACAAAAGCAGGGGCGGCGCGTTTTGCGTTTCCTTTAGTTGGGAGATAGCCTATAAGCATTGTCTTTTCCCCGCCGCAGGCGGGGGAAAGACAACGGAAAATCCACGCGATAGGACACACCCCTTTAGTTTTCGAGTTGACAGCTTCGTCACTTTGGTTTATGTTATTAATAGGAGCGACAGCGTGAGACGTTTCGGACGTTGAGCTGGGGGTATCGCAAGGTGCATCAGTAGCACGCGCTGCGCCCCTGTTTATTGTGAAACAAGGCAATCGAGAGTACCTCGATTGCGGGACAGCATCTAACCCGCTTTTGAACTATGTCAAAAAAGTGCGCCGATTGCGCGCTTTCACTGCATTACCCCCGCCTGAGGCGGGGGTAATGCTGCTTTAAATTCCCGCTTTTGAACCGCTCCCTATTTCCCGCGCAAAGTCTTGAAAAAGGAACTTAGCAGCTCTCCGCACTCCGCCTCGAGCACGCCGCTCTTAACTATCGGGCGGTGGTTGAAGGGCAGCTCAAAGAGGCTGATAAGGCTGTGGACGCAGCCGGCCTTGGAATCGGACGCGCCGTAGACCAGGCGCTCAAGGCGGCTGTTTATTATTGCCCCCGCGCACATCGGGCAGGGCTCCAGCGTTACGAAGAGTTCGCAGCCCGCAAGCCGCCAGCCATCCAAGATTCGGCAGGCCTCCTCTATTGCCAGCAGCTCCGCGTGGGCGAGGGCGCTCTTGCCCCTCTCACGCGCGTTGCGCGCCGAGCAGAGAAGTTCGCCGTCCTTAACTATGACGGCTCCAACGGGTATCTCCCCCTCGGCCAGCGCCGCGCGCGCCTGCTCGAGCGCCAGCGCCATATAGTCCTCATCTCGCGTCATACAGCCGCCATCCCTTCGTTAAAAGCGTTTCACAGCTTGGTTTTAAACTCATTATAATTGCTTGCCTGCTAATATGCAAAAGAGAGAGGGCGCGGGCCTTTAAGCATGTTCGGAGCTGTTTCCTTTATTCATTTGCACTATCAGGCAAAGCCGCCTTCAACTGTTCGATGAACGCTCTTGCCGCAGGAGAAAAGGTCTGATATTTTTTTGTGACGATATAGAGGTCAACCGACAACTCGGGCGTGATAGGGCGGAAGGTCAGATTCCGTCCTTTCGTATTTACAAGGCGGTCAAGGCAGAGCGCATAGCCAATGCCGTGTTCAACCATAAATGTCGCGTTGTAAATAAGGTTATAGGTCGCCACCACATTCATCACCGAATAGTCCGAGCCGAACCATTCAAGCTCCTGATGCC
>JAUNBN010000081.1 GCA_030527085.1 Oscillospiraceae bacterium | reverse complement strand
ACTAACAAGAAGCTCAGGCAGGACAGAGCTTTTGCAAGATAAAAACACCCGCCGAAGAAGAGCGCCCTCGGCGGGTTTTCTGTCAATCGGTAAACTGTCTAGCCCGCTATCCAGCCGCCGTCCACGACCATCAGGTCGCCGCTGACGTATTTGGATTCGTCGCCGGCGAGGAAGAGCGCCGCCCTCGCTATATCTTCGGCGGAGCCTTGCGCGGGAGCCGCGTCCAATATTTTTTTAACGCGGGAGTAGCCGGTCATGTTGGGCATCCCCATAGAGGAAGCAATCTCGGTTTCTATGCCGCCGGGAGCTATCACGTTGCAGCGGATTCCCTCGTTCATATACATAAAGGCCGTGTTCTTGCTCATCGACACGAGCGCCGCCTTTGAGGCGCAGTAGACGGCTCCGGCAACGGAGCGAAGCGCGCCTACCGAGGCAACGTTTATTATGCTGCCGCCGCTCTTCTGCTCGAGAAAGACCTGCACGGCCTTGCGCATGGAGCAGAGAGGGCCGTAGAGATTAACGCGCATTACCTGCTCGTATTTCTCGTCGCTCACCTCGCCTATGGGGCTCATGTCGTCCATTATGCCCGCGTTGTTGACGAGCACGTCCAGTCTGCCAAATTCCTTTACCGCCATGTCTATCATGGCCTCGTTGTCCTCGAGTTTTGAAACGTCGGCAGGGCAGACGAGCACCCGGCCGCCCTTGCCCTCGAGCGAGGCCGCCAGCTCCTCGAGTCGCTCTCTGCGCCGCGCGGCGGCTATTACGTTCGCGCCCTCCTTTACAAAGAGCTCGACTATCGCCCTGCCCATTCCGGAGGAGGCCCCGGTAACTACAACGGACTTTTCTTTTAATCTCATTTGCTTAATCTCCCGTAGGTTTATTCTAACCAAATCTATTATAAGGATTCACGAGATAAGAGTAAGCGATTTAGTCACATTTCTATTGTCCCAGCCCCTGCGGCGAGTACACCGCGTAGGGGTAGCGCTCCTCGCGCACGAGCGAGCTCTCGTCGAGCTTTTCAAGCAGGCTGTCTATAGTCTCTCCTGTCGTCGGCAAGTAGACGACGTAAACGCAGTTTTCGTAGACCTCGTAGATTATCTCTCCGCCTATCTCTCGGACAGGTATGTAAAAGCGGTTGTAGCCGTAGGAGCTGTTTTCGGGCTCGGCAATATAGCTGGCGTTAAAGTCGTAGGGCGAGGTGAGGCCGCCCAAAAGGGCGTAGATGTAGCTGTCTGTATAAGTCGCCCCCGCCCGATAGGTCAAAAAGTACATGAAGCTGTCGGGATACTTTTCCCTCAGCTCGCGGTAAAGCTCCGTAGCGCCGGCGTCGAAATAAATAATCGGGTAATTGTCCTCGTTATAGCTCGTGAAGTAATAGCTGTAGAAGGAAAGAGCCAACGCGCAGTAAAGAGCGGGTATAAACATGAAAAGAAGGCCAAGCCGCCGCCATACGAAGCGCGCTCCGCAGACAATAAACCAGAGGAGCGGGGCGAAAACCGAAATAAGACGCGTTATATTAAAGCCCCCTACCAGCAGCCCCGTGCCGTAGCTGGCGAGAAAGGCGCTGAGGGCTATAAGCGAAAAGTCGAGGCGGCGACCTTTCAAAGCTTTTACGGCATCCTTCGCTTCAAGGAAAAAGCCGGCGGCCACCAGCGGGATTGACATGAGATAAAGGGTGTAATAGGGTGCTATGGCGCTGTGCGGGATACTGTTGTTGAAGAAGAGCTGCCAGCTTTGCAGGAAGGTCGAGGGTATGTTGGCGGGCGAGAGCTCGTCCCCCGCATAGGCGGGAAGCTTCGGGAAAGAGATAAAGGAGCGTATTTCAGGCAGCAGTCCCTGATTTACCATAAGCTCTGCAATAAGGGGCGCGGCGAGCAGAAGAAGCGGCAGCGTCAGCGCCAGAGCCTGCTTTAAGCTCACCTTTCGGCATCGTATAAGGCACAGCAGCGTCAGCAGCAGAAAGACGGGTATCATCAAATAGGAGAGCGCGTAGCTATACAGCGCCGCACCGAAGGCGAGCCCCGCGAGTGCGAAGCGCCGGAGTCCACCCGCCTTGAGCGCCTGGCAGAGGAGGGAGAGGGCGATAATAAAAAAGGCGAGCAGGGGATAGCCGTCTACACCGTAGCGGTGCACCATGAAGAAGATAGGCAGCAAGGTCGAGAGCAAGGACGCGAAAAGCGCGCTCCTTTTGCCCTTTACAATTTTGAAAAGGGAGTAGACGGCCAGAGTCTGCGCGACGCGCAGAGCGGCGTTAAAAAGCCTTACACTGAACATCGAAAAGCCGAAGAGCTTTATATTGAGAGCCGTCATGTAGGTGTAGACGGCGCTCATGCCGCGCCCGTGATTTATAAAATAGACGGGATAGCGGTAGAGCCAGCGGTCTACGCCGTAGTTCACCAGACAGTAAGCGTCATAAGCCACGCCCGCCTCGTCGATATTGACTCCGGCGGGAATCTCCGTGAGCTTATATAAGCTGGTAAAGGCGGCGAGAGCCAGAATGAGAAGCAAGGCGGGGCAGTGAAGCTTGTCGGCCGTGCCCGTAAGCCTTTCGCCCGTCTTCAGCGAGCCCGAAAGTATACCGCGCTCTTTAGCCTTGATCGCAAAGGCGAAAGCTATCAGCAGTGCGCACAGGGTGGTAGATATCAGGTTGAAAGTCGTCATAGGTCCTTCTTTTTCCGAATTATCGTTTTTTAAATATAAAGCCTTGCGCGGCGATTGTAAAGTTTAAACGCGTCACTCCTGATTTCGCGGGAGCGGCCTATAGATGCCAAAGACAACGGTATGCCCGCCTTCTGGCCTGCTCCCGATTGCGCGCCGTACTTGACAAAGCCTGAAATATATTATATACTCACAAAGTTGTAAAGCTTGAAAACTTTACAGAAGCCACAAAAAAGGTGCGGCCGATGTCTAAAAACCTCGAAATGGTATATCTAATCGACGCTTACTCGAGCGCGCTTACGGAAAAACAGCGCGATATGCTCGAGCTCTATTACTGCGAGGACCTCTCGCTGGCCGAGATAGCCCAGAACAGCGGCATCTCGAGGCAGGGTGTGCGCGACTGCATAAAGCGCGGCGAGGCCGCCATGCTTGAGTTGGAGGACACGCTGGGTCTCGCGCGGCGCAACCGCCTCTTGAGCGAGGTCTTTGAGGGCATCCGCAGCCGCGCCGAGGAAATAATAGAGCAGAACGACGCCTTCGAGATAAAGCGTCTGGCTGGGGAAATAATCGAAAAGACCGCCGTTCTGGAGGGCGGGGCTTAAGGGAGAAAAAAGTTGGCCTTTGAGGGACTGAGCGAAAAACTGAGCGGCATATTCTCGCGCCTCAAACTGCACGGCAAGCTCACCGAGAGCGATATAAAGGACGCCATGCGCGAGGTGCGTCTAGCGCTGCTTGAGGCGGACGTAAACTACAAGGTCGCGAAGGACTTTGTGGCCTCGGTTTCCGAGCGCGCCGTGGGCGAGGAGGTAATGAAAAGCCTCACGCCCGCCCAGCAGGTCATAAAAATAGTGAACGATGAGCTCGCCTCGCTTATGGGCGGCGGCGCGCGGGAGATAAGGCTCAACGCCAAGGGCTCTACCTGCCTTATGATGTGCGGGCTTCAGGGCTCGGGCAAGACCACCCACGCCGCCAAGCTCGCGAAGCGCTTCAAATCCGAGGGGCGTCGCCCCCTGCTCATAGCCTGCGACGTCTACCGCCCCGCGGCGATAGAGCAGCTTAAAATAGTCGGCGAGGCCGCCGGAGCCGAGGTCTTCGAGCAAGGGCAGGGCGACCCCGTTGAAATAGCGCGAAAGGGCTATCTCTACGGCCGCGACTACGGCTTCGATGTTATAATAGTCGATACCGCCGGCCGCCTGCAGATAGACGCGGAATTGATGGATGAGCTGCGGCGCATCAAAGAGGCCGTAAGCGTAGACGAAACGCTGCTCGTGGTGGACAGCATGACGGGGCAGGAAGCTGTGAACGTCGCCGAGACCTTCGCTAGTGAAGTGGGCATAGACGGCATCATACTGACCAAGCTCGACGGCGACACGCGCGGCGGCGCGGCGCTCTCCGTCCTCGCCGTGACCGGAAAGCCCATTAAATTCGCGGGCACGGGCGAAAAGCTCGACGACCTCGAGGTCTTTCACCCCGACCGCATGGCCTCGCGCATACTCGGAATGGGCGACGTTCTGAGCTTTATTGAAAAGGCCGAGAAGAACATAGACGCCGAAAAGGCCGCAAAGCTCGCTAAAAAGGTCAAAAAGGGCTTCGATATGAATGATTTGCTCGACCAGTTCGAGCAGCTCGGGAATATGGGCAATATACAGCAGCTTGTGGGCATGATGCCCGGAGGAGCGGCCATTCCCGAGGAGGCCATAGACGAGCAGGCTTTCCGCCGCACTCAGGCCGTAATCCTCTCGATGACGCCGCTCGAGCGCGAGAAGCCCTCTGTTATAGACGCGAAGCGCAAGCGCCGCATAGCGGCGGGCTGCGGTCAGCGAGTTGAAGACGTGAACCGCCTGCTTCGGCAGTTCGAGCAGATGAACAAGATGGTAAAGCAGATGAACAAAAAGGGCCGCAGACGCATGTCTGCCCTGCCCGGCAGGGGAAGCGGCCTGCCCTTCTAAACACAAGCCAAGCGTGTAAAACGCCGTATTCCCACGCCGAAGGCGGGGAATACACAGCGGAGAACCCACGCCCACGGGCGGCGCTAAAACAGTTTATCACCGACAAAAATCGGTAATAATATTATTTATATACTTCGGAGGAAAGAGAACTATGGCAGTAAAAATCAGACTTCGCCGCATCGGCGCCAAGAAGCAGCCCTGCTACCGCGTGGTGGTGGCCGACAGCCGCTTCCCGCGCGACGGACGCTTTATAGAGGAGATAGGCTTTTACGACCCCACCACCGAGCCTTCGGTAGTCCGCATAGACGCGGACAAGGCCAGAAAGTGGATATCCAACGGCGCCCAGCCCACCGACACGGTGCGCGCGCTGCTCAAAAAACAAGAGATAATATAAGAGGTTAAAGTATTATGAAAGATTTACTGGAATACATTGCCCGAGGCCTCGTAGAGGATAAGGACTCCGTCACGGTGACGGTGGACGAGCCCGACGAGGAAGGCCTCACTGTCTACCACCTTTCCGTCGGCGAGCGCGACATGGGCCGCGTTATAGGCAAGCAGGGCCGCATAGCCAAGGCCATTCGCACCGTTATGCGCGCGGCTGCCGCCCGCGAGAACGCGAAGGTCTCCGTTGAGATAGACTGATTATAAATGAAGCCGTATCTCGAAATAGGCCGCGCCGTTACCACCCACGGCCTTGCCGGAGAGCTCAAGCTCTACTGCTGGTGCGACGGCCCCGAGGTCGTCTGCGCTCAGGAGAGGCTCTTTCTCGATGGCGAGGGCTCGCGCTCGCTCAAAATCGAACGCGCGAGGGCGCAGAAGAATATGTGCCTCGTGAAATTCGAGGGTGTGAACTCCGTGGAGGAGGCGCGCGCCTATATCGAGCGCGTTTTCTGGGCGAAGCGGGAGAGCATACCCCTGCCCGAGGGCAGGGTGCTCATAAGCGACCTTCTGGGAGTGAGAGTTTTGAACGAGGCGCAAGAGGAGCTGGGCAGGATAAAGGATGTTATCAGCGGGGCGCAGGATATACTGCGCATCGAGCTGGCTGACGGCTCCGAGAGGCTGGTGCCCTTTGTGGACGCCTTTGTCAAGAGCGTGGACGTTGAAAAGGGCGAGTTGGTAATAAGCCCGATAAGGGGGCTTTTGGACGATGAGGATTGACATTCTCACCCTCTTTCCCGATATGTGCCGCTGCTATTTGAATGAGAGCATTATAGGCCGCGCGCTCAAGGCCGGCAAGCTCGAGATAGTCTGCCACAATATCCGTGACTACACGCTTAATAAACAAAAGCAGACCGACGACGCGCCCTACGGCGGCGGGCAGGGCATGATAATGAACGCCCAGCCCGTCTACGACTGCTTTATGTCCGTCTGCGCCGAGGCGGGGACGAGGCCGCATTTGATTTATATGTCCCCCTGCGGGAAGACGCTCACGCAGGCTAAGCTCAGGGAGCTGAGCGAGATGGGAAACCTCGCCATACTCTGTGGGCACTACGAGGGCGTAGACGAGCGCGTTATTGAGGAGATAGTGGACGAGGAAATCTCCCTGGGCGACTTTGTGATAAGCGGCGGCGAGCTCGGCGCGCTGGTCGTGGCCGACGGCGTAGCGAGGCTCTGCGAGGGCGTGCTCTCCGACCCCGAGGGCTACGAGCGCGAAAGCCACTACGCGGGCCTGCTCGAGCACCCGCAGTACACCCGCCCGGAGGTCTGGCGAGGGAAAAAGGTGCCCGAGGTGCTGCGTTCGGGCCACC
>JAUNBN010000080.1 GCA_030527085.1 Oscillospiraceae bacterium | reverse complement strand
GGCTCCTTTACGCGGGGTCGAAGACGTCCCGAAGGCCGTCGCCCAAAAAGTTTATGCCCAGCACGAAGAAGGAGATAGCCAGACCCGGCGCTATCCAGAGCACTGGGCTGGAAACTATAACGTCTATGCGCTTGGCCGCGTTTATTATATTGCCCCAGGTCGGCAGGTCGGAGGGCGCGCCCATTCCCAGAAAACTGAGGCCCGCCTCGGCCAGAATGAAACCCGCGGTGGCAAGAGTAGTGTGAACTATAACGGGGCCGATGGCGTTGGGCAGCAGCTGGCGGAACATTATGGAAAAGCCGCTCAGCCCGTTGGCAACGCAGCACTCCACAAAGGGCTCCTCCTTGAGCGAGAGAATACGGCTTCTCACTATGCGGTAGACGCCGCTCCAGCCCGTAAGAATAAAGACCCAGATGATATTCGCCACGCTCTGGCCCATGAGCCCGACGCAGAGCAGCACAAGCAGCATCTGCGGGAAGGAGGAGAAGAGCTCGGAAACGTAAAGCAAAGCGCGGTCCAATAGCTTGCCGAACCAGGCCGAGACGCAGCCCAGAAGCACGCCCAGCGCCGAGGCGCCCACGGCGCTGGCAAGGCCTATAAAAATCGAGATTCTCCCGCCGTATAAAAGGCGCGCGAAGAGGTCGCGCCCGAGGCGGTCCGTGCCCAGCGGGTGCTCGGCGGACATCGGCAGCGAGGCCTGAGAGACGTCGCAGTAGCTCGGGTCGCAGGCCGTGAAGAGCGGGGCGCCTATACACAGCACGAGCATTATTATCAGAACCCCCGCGCCCGCTACGGCGAGCCGGTTGGCCAGAAAGTCCTCAAGTCCCCTCTTGGCGAGGGAGTTAGTGCTCTTTTTCAAAGCGGCTTTCCCTCCTATTCCCCGAAGCGTATTCGCGGGTCGAGCAGCGCGGTAAAGAGGTCCACCACGCAGCTTGCGGCGAGTGTCACCGCCGCTACTACCATAGTAGTTATCATGACGACGGGCATGTCTCCGGCGGAGACGGCGTCGAGTATCATGCTGCCCATGCCGGGGTAGTTGAACACCGCCTCTATGACCACCGCACCGCTTACGAGCATGGGCAGGCGCATCACCATAATTACCATTATCGGTGTGAGCGCGTTGCGGAAGACGTGCTTGAGTGTAACCCGGCTTTCTCTTAAGCCCTTACTGCGCGCGGTTTTGACATAGTCGCGCCCGAGCACGTCCAGCATGGTGGAGCGGGTGTAGCGCGAGAGGGTGGCCATAAGCGAAATGGCCAGGCAGAAGGCGGGCATTATCATGTAGGGAAGGCGCTCGAAGAAGCCCGGCTGTCCGGGAGCCATTCTCCCGCCCGAGGGCAGCCAGCCAAGTCTAACGGAAAAGAGCAGTATGAAGATAAGCCCGAAGAAAAATTCGGGTACCGAGATGCCTACTATACTGAAGCCCGTGTTTATATAGTCCAGCGGCGTGTTCTGATTGAGCGCCGCTATAAAGCCGAACAGAATCCCGAAAAAGCTCGCTATTATGAGCGCGAAAAAGACCAATTCAATGGTGGAGGGCAGCCTCGCCATAAGCATCTGGCCTATATTGCTGCCGGTGGACTGCGAGTAGCCGAAATCGCCGTGGAGCATATTGCTCAGCCAGCGGAAATACTGAGTAAAAAGCGGCTCGTTGAGGCCGAGGCTCTCCCTTAAGGCCTCGAGCTGCGTCTCGGAGAGGGACTGGTAGACTCTCGGCGGCACTGAGCGCGAGAGCGCGTCGCCGGGCAGGGCCTGCAGCGCGAAGAACACGATAAGGGATATTATCAGCAGCTTAGGAATCAGCAGCGCCAGTCTTTTGGAAAAATACCTGAGCAAGCCTCAGTCGCCCCCTTACGTTTTTTGATAAAATCAAAAAATGCACCAAAAGATTTTACCCTAAAGCCATAATAAAAACAAGCAAATACGCCCGCGGGGAGCGCCCTGATTTAAGGTTTATTTCGCTGTCTCATCTCCGTCATCGGCGGGGGAATACAGCTATTTGTAAACCACCTCAAACTCCTCGCAAACAAGCGGCGCGGTTTCGCTGAAGGAGAGCCCCGCTTCTTCAAGCTCCTGCGTAAAGACCTCCTCGTGGACCCGCCGCCAAAAGGACAGGCTTTTGTCGCCCTCTCCCTCCTTGAAGGCGTGCTCCTCGCCGACCTCATTAAAGGGAAGAACGCGAACGCGGACAGTTTTTATAATGCATCGCGCCTCGCCCTTTGAGTCGAGTACAAGGCTGTAGCTTCTCGCTTCGGGAAGCGGCTCGTTTTCAAGCTCGTACATCTCCAAAGCGGAACAGGTAGCGGTCTTTTCGCCGCTCAACACCAGAGCGGCCAGCTCGTCGGGAGCAGAGCCGAAGGCCCAGGCTGTGTATGAAGCGTCCTTTAAGTCATTCTCAAGCGCAAAGCGCTCCCAAAGCTCTTCCGGTTTCATGCTTGTCCTCCGAAAGTTTTTCTTTTCGCCTATTATAAGCCCCCGCTTCGCAAAAGCCAAGCACCGAAAAGCGCGGCCTGCGCGGGCACTTTTCTGACTTGACATTGCGCCCTTCGGCGTGGCAAACATCGCCGCTCTTTTAGCTTGCGACAGCTTTTTCAGCTTCGGCGCTCTATAATGCCCTCAGATGGGGGTGGACGCCGCGGTCATTTACATAGACGTGTTGATATGCGTGAACCTTATCGTCAACTACTTTCTGCTCCTGGCGAGCTGCTTTTTTACCGGGGATGCGCGCAGGCGAGGCCGCATAGCGCTGGCTGCACTGGCGGGAGCTTTTTTTTCACTGGCAATAGCGCTGCCCGAGCTCTCGGCGCCCGCCTCCCTGGCGATAAAGCTTCTCGGCTGCTGCCTTATGGCGCTTATCGCCTTCGGCTTCGGGGGCTTAAGGCGGCTGGCGCTGAGGGTCTTCTATATCTTCGCGGCCTCGGCGCTCTTCGCGGGACTCGTTTTCGCCGCGGGGCAGACGGCGCTCGGCGAGGTGCTGGCGCTCAAGAACTTCAGCTTCTACGCCGATATAGAGCCGCTGGCGCTGGCGGGCCTAGTAGCCCTGTTTTACCTTTTGCTCTGCTTAGCGGAGCTCGTTTGGGGAAGGCCGCGCCGACGGGCGAGGCTGCTTAAGGCCGAAATATGTATCGGCGAAAAGAGCCTTAAGTTTACCGCTCTGCCCGACAGCGGCAACCGCCTGCGCGACCCCTTAACGGGCAGGCAGGCCGTGGTGCTCAGGCGCTCCTTAGCTCCGAAGCTCCTTTCCGATGAGGCGCTGGCGGCGCTGGGGGAATACGAGCGCGGGGGCCCGGGGCTCGAGAGGCTGAGAAGCTGCGGCGGGGCGGTATTGCTGCCCTTTTCCACAATAAAGGAAAAGGGGCTGCTCTTGAGCTTTCCTGCCTCGCGCTGCCTTGTGAGGGAGGGGCCGAAGACCTATTCGGAAAGCGGGCTGCTGGCGGCCTTCGCCGAGGATGCGCTGCTGGGCGAGGCCGAGGGGATAGTGAACGCGGATATTATGGAGGAGGTGTACTGTCTTGCTGAAAAGAATAGCAAGGGCGCTCGTAAAGCTCGCTCAAAAGATAGCGGGCAATTCGGTAATATTCTATATCAACGGCCCGGAAACGCTGCCGCCGCCGATAACGAAGGAGGAGGAGAGGCAGGCCTTTGAGGAGCTTCAGGCGGGATCGGAGGAGGCGAGGGAGAAGCTTATAACGCACAATCTGCGCCTCGTGGTGTACATAGCCAAAAAGTTCGAGTCCACAGGCGTGAACGTCGAGGACTTAATCTCAATTGGCACCATAGGGCTTATAAAGGCCGTTAACACCTTCAGCCCCGAGAAAAACATAAAGCTCGCCACCTACGCCTCGCGCTGCATAGAAAACGAGATTTTGATGTACCTGCGCAAGAGCTCCAACAAGCGGCAGGACTTCTCCCTGGACGAGCCGCTCAACGTGGACTGGGACGGCAACGAGCTGCTGCTCTCGGATATACTCGGCACCGACAACGATTCCGTCTACCGCGACGTGGAGCGCGAGGACGAAAACGCCCTGCTTGAGAGGGTGGTTTCGGCCCTTTCCGGGCGCGAGCGCATGATAGTAGAGCTGCGCTTCGGCATGGGCGGCAAGCGCGAGCACACCCAAAAGGAGGTGGCGGACATAATAGGCATCTCCCAATCCTATATTTCAAGGCTTGAAAAGCGCATTATCCGCAAGCTCAAAAGGGAGCTGGAGCGCGCCGTTTCCGATTAGCTGTTCCAAACGCGTGTTTAATACAATGAAAATGTGCAATTGGGTATACCCATAGAGTGTCAGGGTGTTTCTCCCTATAAAGCCCGTCGCTTCCCTTATTAAGCCGCTCCTGCTATACTGATAAAAACGGCCTGTAAGCGTGTAAAATTCAGCGGAAAGCCCACGGACGGGACACGCCCATACTGATTGCGGGAGAAAGCCATATGAAATACGACTGGATAGACGAATACCTGCTCGCGAAAAAGGGAACCGAAAAGAATCTGCAGCCCGAGTGGAACTGGCTGCGCTACTGCCTCGGCGGCAAGATGTACGCGGCCGTTTGCATGGACGGTGAGGGACGGCCCGTTTACATAACCCTCAAACTCGAGCCCGGCGAGGGCGAGTTTTTGAGGGGACAGCACGAGGACATAATCCCCGGCTATTATATGAACAAGGAGCACTGGAACTCCGTTAAAGCCGAGGGAGCCGTTCCAAACGATTTGCTGCGCGAAATGCTCGACAAATCCTACTCCCTGATTTTAAAGGGCTTCAGCCGCAAAAAGCAAAAGGAGCTGCTGGGCGAGGGGGAATAAGGCGCACAGCCGAGGAATGCGCCGTTTGCGTGCTTCTTCACGCTGTTCCCCCGCCTTCGGACAATGGCAATAAGTTAGGGTGTCTCCACCCTGAAAAGTGCGCGCAGCCCCTCGACCGCCGCGGATTCAAGCAAGGCGGCCCTCACAAAAAAAGCTCCCGGTACATAAGATGTGCCGAGAGCTTTTTTCGGGGGCGCGATATGGTGAAACTAAAATTTGCGGTTATAGGCGGGGACCGCCGCGCGGCCTATGCGGTGGGGGACCTCGCCGCGCGTAAGCTGGACGTGCGCGCGGCGGCGCTGGAGCTTTCGGGTCTGGTGGACCCGCAGCGCCTTGTAACGGTAGACAGGGCGCTGGCCGAGGCGGACGCTATACTCCTGCCGGTGCCCCTGCTGGGCGCGGACGGGCGGCTTTTCTGCGAATATGCCTGCGACAGACCCGAGCCGAGGGAGATAGTGAGCAAATCCAAGAGCGGAGCGCTGCTCTTCGCGGGCCGCGTGCCCGAGGAGCTCTTTAAGTACGCGCGGCTCTGCGGGAGGGAGCTTATAGATATCTTCTCGCGCGAGGAGCTGAAAATAAGAAACGCCGTACCCACGGCCGAGGGCGCGCTGGAAATACTGCTGCGCCGCCTGCCGGGAACCATAGCCGGATCCGAGCTGGCCGTTACGGGCTACGGGCGCAGCGCTCAGGCGATGTGTACCGCGCTGCAGGCGCTGGGGGCTTCGGTAACCGTCTGCGCGCGCGACCCCGCCGCGCTGGCTTTAGCCAGAACTCGCGGCTGCGATACGCTTGCTTTAAGCGAGATATCCCTGAGAAAGCGCCGCTTCGACTCGGTCATAAACACCGTATCGGCAAGAGTAATAGGGGAGAGCGAGCTCAAAAAGCTGCCGAGGGGCTGCCTTATTCTAGACCTGGCCAGCGAGAGCTGCCTTGAGGACGAAAGAGCGCCCGCCGCCTTCGGAATAGAGTACGAGCGCGCACTCTCTCTGCCGGGCAAGAGCGCGCCCAAAACGGCGGGCAGGATAATAGTAGAAACGGTGCTGGATATTCTGCGCGAGGGAGGGGTAGCGATATGAGGGATATGAGGGTGGGGTTCGCGCTCTGCGGCTCCTTCTGCACCTTTGAAAAGGCCTTTGCCGCCATAGAGGAGCTCGCGGCGGCGGGCGCGCGGCTCACGCCGATTATGTCCTATTTCGCGGCTAATACCGATACCCGCTTCGGCAGGGCGGCTGAGGTGAGGGCGCGTCTTGAGAATATCTGCGGGCGCGGCGTTATAAGGACTATTGAGGGCGCGGAGCCCATAGGCCCCAAGAGGCTGCTCGACCTCATGATAGTGGCGCCCTGTACGGGCAACACGCTGGCGAAGCTCGCAAACGGCATAGCCGACACGCCGGTCACCATGGCCGTAAAATCCCATCTGCGAAACGGAGGTCCGGTGCTCATAGCCGTTTCAACAAACGACGCGCTGGGCGCGGCCGCGCGCAATATAGGCGAGCTCATGGCGCGCAAAAACATCTATTTCGTACCGATGCGCCAGGACGCGCCCTTTGAAAAACCGAGCTCAGTAGTGGCCGACTTTTCTCGCCTCGCTGC
>JAUNBN010000079.1 GCA_030527085.1 Oscillospiraceae bacterium | reverse complement strand
AAAGAGCACCAGCTTACGTCTGCGTATAAGGCTTGCGCGGCTCTTTTCCTGAGCCCCGCTCTGCGTTCTCGAGGCCATTTTCCTCCCCGCTCTTTTCAGCTTTTTCCGCGCGCTTCGCGGCAAGCTGATTATACACCGAGACGGCCCGCCTTTGCAAGGCTCCCGCCGTCCGCGCGAAAGCGTTCAAGAGCGGCGAAAGCAGGCGGCGTATAAAGCGGCGCAGCGCGGCCAGCATCCCGCCCACGAGGCCCGAGAAGCACTTTATATAGGCGAAGACACCCGCCGCGCCTCCGGCGAAGAGATACCAGCGAGGCTCCTTCGCCTGCGTGGCTCCCGCTATAAAGCAGAACACGAGGGCTCCGGCGGGAATGAAAAAAAGCGCGTGCGCCGCGAAGCTCAGGGCTTTAGAGCGCGGCGGCCGCGAGAGCGCAAGCTGGTAAAAAAAGCTTATGACTACGGCAAGTCCCAGCGAGAGAAAGGCATCCGAGAGGGCGTCGGCGGCGCTGAAGGCTCCGAAGTTCACCTGAATATGCGCTTAAAAAAAGGCTCCGAGGCGGGCCGTTCGTCGAGGTACTGCATTGCGTCCAGGCGGCCGTCTATGCTGAGTCGGCCGCTCTCCTGCTCAAAGGAGGCTATGCGCAGCCCCTCCCCCTGAATGACGATGCGCGCGCCCTCGCACTCGGCGACTATCTCGCTGCCGTCGTAGCTCAGAACCTGTAAAATACCGCTCACGAGAATGCTCTCTCGCGCCTGAGCCGAAAATGAATGAGCGCTGTTCATAGCCGTCCCTCCCGCATAAAAGTATATGCGGGCGCTCGCGGCTTTATTTCGCGCGTGTCCTGATAGGCGCTTTTTACAGGCTTCCGATGCGCGATTTTGCAGGGTGTTTACCCCCGCCTTAATGGCACCGAGGGCGGCTAATCGGCCAGAATCTCGTACATCTCCTTGGCGAAGTCCTTGCCTGTCTTCTCCTCAAGGGAGAGCACCTTGAACCTCACCGAGCCCTCCCCTATGGCGAGCTCGACTATGTCCCCGGCCTTGAGCTCCTTTGAGGCCTTGGCGGGCCTGCCGTTCACCGAGGCGCGCGAGGCGTCGCAGACCTCGTTGGCTACGGTGCGGCGTTTGATTATGCGGCTTACCTTTAAGAATTTATCCAATCTCATTTTGAATACCTGTTCGGCGCTTAATGTCCGCTTCTTCTGTTACTATTTTATTATACCATATAAGACCGGGGCCCATCAATTCGCGCGGAGGGGGAGAGTACCGCTGCGTGGTTTTGCCATATTTCCCAGGGAAAAAAGCGGGGCAAGGGGAGCTCCCCCCGGTCTGGAAGCGTCCCGTTCGCCTAAAGCGGGGAAATAGGGCGAAAAGCGCGCCATAGGGGTGCCCCCCAACCCGCGGTTGACTTTGTCTTTCTTAAGAATAATAATAAAAAAAGAACCCCGCGCTGTGAATGCGGCGGAGTTCCAAGAAGCAGTTCGAAAGCGTGTTTGATGCTGTGCTCTCCCGCCTAAGGCGCAGGGGTAAGCGTAAAAGCGCAGGGCAGGGGCAATTTAGAGTATCGGGCTCAGGCAGCCTCTGCGCTGGCGCTCCAGGCTTCAAATTGAGGCAGAAACTCCCCCTGCTCGCTGTCGAGACTGGCGAAGCTAATAGTCCAGAAGGCGTCCGAGCCCTTGAGGAGCATGGTGTAGTAAAAGAAATCGTCGCCGTTTATGTTGCGGGTGTAGGTGATAAAGGGCTTGCCGCCGGGACCCGTCTCGAAATCGTTCTCCAGTGCGTTGGCCTGCTTCACCAGCTCGGCGTACTCCTCAAGCGTTGTGGCGGCTCCGTCGAGGCCGACGGCGCTGAAATCCTCAAAGGTCTCGCGAATGCCGCTCATCATGCAGTCGTCGGCCGAGTAGAATACCGAAAGACCCTCGACCTCGTCGCGCTCCATGCCCGCCTTCATCTTTATGGTGAGTCCCAGACCGGTATCGTAGCTTACAAGCTCCTCAGAGCCGGACTCGGCCGCGCTTGCCGCGGGCTCGGCATCTCCCGCCGAAGCGGCGCCGCCCGAACAGGCCGAAAGCGCGAGGGTAAAAAGACAAATGATTGCGAGCGTTAAGCAGAGCTTCTTTTTCATTTAGATTCCTCCCTTAGTTTTCTTTTTCGAGTCTCTTTTTTTATATCAAATTTCTGTATCTCTTGCAACAGCCGAGGCGCTTAAGGGAGGACGCGATTGCATGGACTTATCTGACTTCCCCGCCTGCGGCGGGGAAATGCGCAGCATTGCAATCACCGCTTGCAACAGCCGAGGCGCTTAAGGGAGGATGCGATTGCATGGACTTGTCTGACTTCCCCGCCTGCGGCGGGGAAATGCGCAGCATTGCAATCACCGCTTGCAACAGCCGAGGCGCTTAAGGGAGGACGCGATTGCATGGACTTGTCTGACTTCCCCGCCTGCGGCGGGGAAATGCGGAGCATAGCAACCACCTCTTGCAACAGCCGAGGCGCTTAAGACGGATGCGATTGCATGGACTTATCTGACTTCCCCGCCTGCGGCGGGGAAATGCGGAGCATAGCAACCATCTCTTGCAACAGCCGAAACGCCTAAGCGAGACTATTTAAGGAGCTCACATGCGCGCCGGAATTTACCTGCACCTGCCCTTCTGCCTTAAAAAATGCCCCTACTGCGACTTCTACTCCCTGCCCTTTGACGGGGAGACGGCCTCGCGCTATGTCACCGCGCTCATAAACGAGGCCGAGGGCTTTCCCGCGCTCGAAAGCGACACGCTCTATTTCGGCGGCGGCACGCCTTCGCTGCTCGCGCCGGGTGAGACGGCGCGGCTCATAGACGCCTTGAGCTCGCGCTTCTCACTGCCGCGAGAGGCCGAGATAACGCTCGAGTGCAATCCCGCTTCCGCAGACCTTGAAAAGCTTAAGGCCTTTAAGACGGCGGGCGTAAACCGCCTTTCGGTGGGCGTGCAGAGCACCGACGAGGTAGTCTTAAGGGCTGCGGGCAGGCCGCACGGCGCCGCCGAGGCGCTCGAGCTCCTTAAAGAAGCGCAAAGGGCGGGCTTTGAGAATATAAGCGCGGATATAATGATAGGCTTGCCCGGAGATACGCCCGAGGGCCTTGCGAAAACGGTTCGGGAGGTATGCGCCGCGGGAGTTTCGCACGTCTCGGCCTATATGCTCAAGCTTATGGAGGGAACGCCTTTTTACGAGAACAGACCCTCCGCCCTGCCCTCGGAGGACGAGAGCGCGGCGCTCTACGAGCTCTGCTGCGAGGAGCTGGAGAAGCGGGGCTTCGAGCAGTACGAGATATCCAACTTCGCGCGCGGGGAAGGCTTCGAGAGCGCTCACAATAAAAAGTACTGGCAGCCGGGCCGGTGGCTGGGGCTGGGCGCGGCGGCGCACAGCTGCCTTGGAAAGAGGCGCTACAGCTTCCCGCGGGATTTAAAGGGCTTTCTTGCGCGCTTTGAGCGCCCCGCCGCCGAGAACAGCTTTGCGGAATTCTTGAAATTTGAGGGCGAGCTGGAGGCCGCGGATAGCATTATGCTGCGCCTCAGAACGCGCGAGGGTCTCGATTTAAAAGAGCTCAAAGCGCGCTTCGGAGCCTCGCTGGAGGACAAGCGCGATTTTATAAAAAAACTTGAGGACGCGGGCCTCGCCCGATTTGATGACGGCGTTTTGAGGTTGACTCGCGCGGGCTTTCTGGTCTCAAACTCCGTCATAGCCGAACTTATTTAAGAGCATCATTAAGCGCAGTCCGGCTGAGGGATTGTCCCGCCGTATGGATTTTTCGCTCCCTAGAGAGCGGGTCAGCCCTCTTTCGCCGCGCAGCCGGCGGCGTGTTCCTTCATGCGCGCAAAGGACTCCTCGCTTATAACGTGCTCTATGCGGCAGGCGTCCTCCTGGGCGGTTTTGGCTTCCACGCCGAGACTCACCAGAAACTGCGTGAGCCAGACGTGCCTCTCGTAGATTTTTTCCGCGTGCTCAAGGCCTGTTCGGGTGAGGGAGATGTGCCCGTCCTCGTCGATGTTTATGTAGCCGTTTTCCCTGAGAATGCCCACGGCCCGGCTGACGCTGGGCTTGGAGTAGTTCATATAATCGGCTATGTCCACAGAGCGCACCATGCCCTTTTCGTTTTTCAAAATGAGTATGGTTTCGAGATACATCTCCGCCGATTCCTGAAGCTTCATCGCTTCTTCCTCGCATTTCCAAGCGGCCCGCAAGGGCCGGAATTTTATAGTTTTACACTAGCATAAACGCCCTTTTTTTTCAATACGACCCCGAGCGCGGGAGGTCCCGCCGCATGGGGTTTTAGCTGTCTTTCCCCCGAGCGTCTTGATTCGCGACAGCGCATTAAACACGCTTTTGAGCCGCTTCTGATGTGATTCGGTCACTTGACCTCCCGCTTTTAAATACACTATAATAGCGCGAAGCCGCTCAAGGTCCGCCCCTCGCTCAACCCGCGATATGTCACAAGGCGCGTTGGCGCGCTTGGCGGTGACACAAGAGTCTCAGCTTCAATATAATGAAGCGGCGGGCGGGCTCGGAGCTCTCCGCCGCAAAGAGAGAAAACAAGGGGATGCAATGTCTAATATTGTGATAGCCTTTTTGCTGACCGCCGTGGCAGGTCTCTCCACCGGCATAGGCAGCGCAATAGCCTTTTTCGCCAAAAAGACCAACACTCGCTTTCTCGCCGTCTCGCTCGGCTTCTCGGCGGGCGTTATGGTTTACATATCCATGATAGAGCTCCTGACTGGCTCGATGGAGACCCTCTCGGGCATTTACGGAGCGAAGCCCGGGACTATCTACGCCCTGCTCGCCTTCTTCGGGGGTATGGGGCTCATAGCGCTTATAGATAAGCTCATACCCGAGAACAAAAACCCCCACGCCGTCACCTCGCCCGAGCACGCCGCCGAGGCGATGAAGGATCCGCAGCAGCTTATGCGGGCTGGCGTTTTAACCGCGCTGGCAATAGCTATACACAACTTTCCCGAGGGCATGGCCACCTTTGTCTCCGCTCTGCAGGAGCCGGGCATAGCCATACCGATAGTAGTAGCCATAGCAATACACAATATTCCCGAAGGCATAGCCGTTTCAGTGCCCATCTACTACGCTACGGGCGACAAAAAACGCGCCTTCTGGCTCTCCTTTGCCTCCGGCCTTTCCGAGCCTCTGGGCGCGATAATAGGCTATTTGATCCTGCTGCCCTTTATGAGCGACACGCTCAACGGCCTGCTCTTCTCGGCGGTGGGCGGCATAATGGTCTTTATCTCCTTTGACGAACTGCTGCCCTCCGCGCGCGAATACGGCGAGCACCACCTCTCCATTTACGGCCTCGTGGGCGGAATGGCCGTAATGGCGCTGAGCCTCTGGCTCTTTATGTAGGTTCCCGGCGGCCGCGCGCGATAAGGCGGCTGATACGCAAAAGCCGCGGCGCGTGTTTATAAGCCCTGAACACAGCCGGCTCGGCAATGCCGCCGGCTTTTCCTTTTGTGAAAGCTGGCAGGCAAACGCCCTCGGCGCGAAAAACACCCGGCTCACGCTTCGCGCTTGACTAAAACCGAGCTTTTGGATATCATATAGTTAGCATAAGCTAACTATATGAAAGGAGAGCGCTGTGAATATTGTTATAGTGGGCGGGAACGACTGCATGGCATGCAAGTACAAGGAGCTCTGCGAGCGGTACAACTGCAAGGCCAAGGTCTTTACCCAGCCTGCGGGTCTCAAATGTAAGATAGGCAGCCCGGATTTGATGGTGCTTTTTACAAACACCGTCTCCCATAAAATGATAAAGTGCGCGCTCGCGGCCACAAAGGGCAGCAATGTTAAAATAGCGCGCTCGCATTCGAGCTCCATGTCGGCGCTCAAGAGCATACTTGAGGAGCAGGCCGTTTAAAACGGATAGGGCGCGGGAAAAACGGCGCGCACTGAGCCTTAATCGCATTGAAAAACCGCGGCTTTCAAAAGTAAAAGCCGCGGTTTCCTGTCTGCAATAAAATTTGGAAGGTTCTATGTTTTCGGAGCGCTAATGATTCAGACAGCGCCTTATTATGTTTTCCATTTCCTTGAAATAATACTGCATCTGCATACAGAGCATGAGCTGGGTCCTCGCGCGGTGAAGGTTCTGCTCAGGGTAGCTCGCGGGGAAGAGGGCGTTTCCCGTGAGGTAGTCGCTCAAATAGCGTATGCCCAGCTCCAGCGCCATAACGACGCAGCCGGGAGCGAGCGAGGCGGGCTCGCTTTTGTCAAAGGCAGGCTTCATAATATTTATGTAGGCCCTGGCCATGTCGGCGTAGCGGTCGAGGTCGAAGCGCACCTTTTTCAAGACCCTCTCGTCCGGCCGGCTAAGACGGCAGGCAAAGCCCACCAGCGTTCCGAAATCAAAGCAGAGCAGCCCGGGCTGGACGCTGTCGTAGCCCAG
>JAUNBN010000078.1 GCA_030527085.1 Oscillospiraceae bacterium | reverse complement strand
ATCTGGCGGGAGAGCTGATGGACTGGGCGCCGAACATCCGCTACTGCGAGCTCTTTATGGACGGCGTTTATCAGGGGCTCTACGTCATGACAGAAACGGTAAAGGTCAGCGCGGACAGAGTGAATATAACCCGCGTGGACAACAACTCCGGCTTTGCCGTCAGCTATCTTCTGTACCGCGACCGCCTCATCAATACCCCCGAGCCTTTGAACAATTTCGGCACCTACGCGGCAAAAACATTTAATGCACTGGGCTTAGACATAACCTACCCCGGCCCCCGCACTATCACCGACGAGCGGGCCGAATACGTCCGTCAGGATGTAGGCAGGTTTGAGAAAGCGCTCTACTCAATAGACTACGACACCCCGGGCAAGGGCTACCGCGAGTATATAGACGTCGAATCCTTTGTGGACTACTACATATTGAACGAGCTCTCATTAAACATCGACGGGGGAAATCTCTCCACCTACGCCTACAAGGATTTGAGAGGCAAGCTCACTATGGGGCCTGTCTGGGATTTCAACAACAGCTTCAACTGCTACGAGTACTATGAGATACCCGAGGACGGTCTTTATGTTGCAGACAAGGGCTGGTATACGATGCTTTTTAAGGACGAGCGCTTCACAGAGCAGGTCATCTCCCGATATCACCAGCTGCGCCGGAGTATTCTGAGCGAGGAAAATATTCTTTCCTTAATTGACGATACCGTGAGTTTCCTGGGCCCGGCAACAGCCCGAAACGACGAGGTATGGGGCTATTCCTATGCCGACGGCTGGCTGGACCAGTATAGAATAGACCTCATAAGCATGGAAATCGACCCGCTTCCCTATGACAGAAACCCGAAAGACTACGAGGAGGCCGTAGCGCAGCTCAAGGCCTCCGTGTGTTCCCGCGGGGACTTTATGGACGAACACATAGAAATACTTCGCCAGTTCTCCGCCGAATCCGCAGTCAAAGAATGGAATTAAGGAGACCCTATGAAACGCTTTCTGCTAAGCTGTGCGGTCCTTCTAATCCTCGCCGCTCTGGCAGCCTATCTTCTTCTCTACACCTCTTTTGTGCCTGTCAAAGCCCAAGAACAGCAGCCGCTTGCCTTTACCCAAGGCAAAAACATATACCTTTATAACGACGGCAAACCGGAGCTCTTTGAAATAAAGGGCGTAGATTTGGGCTCGGGGCTGCCTGGTCATTTCGCCACGGAGTTCGCCATCGACTACGACACATATATCGAATGGTTCGGCCTCATGAGGGAAATGAACGCCAACACCGTGCGCATCTACACCATATCCGACCCCGTGTTTTACGAGGCTCTTTACGACTTCAACAGCGCCAGAGAGGATCCCCTCTATCTGCTTCAGGGTGTGTGGGTGGATGACGACGTTATGCGAGCGAGCAACGACGCCTATGCGAGCGAGTTTATAGACGTCTTTACCGAGGACTGCCGCAAGGCCGTGGACGTTATCCATGGCAGGAGGTCTATAGGCTATCACAGCCGCTACGGCTTCGGGCATTACTACCACGACGTTTCGGAATGGACGCTGGGCTACATAATCGGCGTGGAATGGGAGCCGGATATAGTGCTGTATACCGATGACCTGCGCGAGTCTCTGGCTTCGTTTGAAGGCGACTACCTCTATACCGACGCGGACGCCTCCGCCTTCGAGGCCATGCTCGCGCGCGTGGGGAACGAAATGCTGCGCTATGAAACTCAAAAATACGGTCAGCAGCGGCTCCTTGCCTTTTCAAACTGGCCGGAGACCGATCCGCTTGTTCACGAGCAATGGCGCCGCCAAAGGAACACAAACCTCGCGAGAATAGACGTAGAGCACATTCACCCGACCGATAAAGTGAACTCGGGGATGTTCGCCTCCTACCATATCTATCCCTATTATCCCGCCTTTCTCGATTTTGAGGAGGTCTATGCCGACTATACGGATGAGAACGGACAGGCGAACCCCTACCTCGGTTATCTCAGGGCTATCACCGGCCACCATACGATACCTGTCGTAATCTCCGAATTTGGCTTGCCCTCCTCGCGAGGCATCGCCCGCATTAATCTTGCGACCGGCATGAATCAGGGGAACCTCTCGGAAAGCGAACAGGCCGAGCGCCTGCCGGTCTTATATGAAAACATAAAGCGAGCGGGCTGTGCGGGAGCCATTGTGTTCGAGTGGCAGGACGAGTGGTTCAAGCGCACCTGGAACACCTGGCCGGAAGTAAACCTCGCGCGAAATGCATATTGGAGCGATTACCAGACCAACGAGCAATCCTTCGGCCTTATCACCTTCGATCCCGGCGAGGAAGAGAGCGTCGTTTATGTGGACGGCAGTCTTGAGGACTGGGCGCAGACCGAGGCTATCGCCGAGAGGGACGGCCTGCGGCTTAAAATGCAATACGATGAGAAATACATCTATTTCTGCGTGGAATACCCCGGACTTTCTGAGGACTCACTGCTCTATCTGCCGATAGACTTAACTCCAAATTCCGGTGCCTACTACTCCGAAGATCAACGCCTCAGCTTTTCAAGACCGGTCGATTTCCTGGTGCGCATCAATGGAGAGGAGGACTCCGAGGTCTTCGTACAGGAATATTACGACTGCGTTTACGCCACCCTGCGCAGGGAGATATGGGAAGAGGACGCCTATATCAACCCCCCAGACAAGGATTCAGCCAAGTTCAATACGATACTTCAACTGCTGCGATACAGAACCTATTTGACAGACGATACAGAGCTTGAGCCCTGGACCTTCCCGACGGGCCGCCTTACCATGGGCAACGGAAACCCCTCAAGCCCGGCTTTCAATTCCCTGAGCGACTTCTGCTTCGGCGAAAACGCAGTGGAGATACGTCTGCCGTGGCTCCTGCTCAACTTCTCCGACCCCTCCACAATGCAGATACACGACGATTACTATGAGAATTACGGTATTGAAGAAATAGGTATTGAAGCCATATATGTAAGCGCGCAGGTCTATTCGGGAGCAAAAAGCAGCCTTACGCCCTTTGCCGAGTTCGAGCTTAAGGGCTGGGAGAACAACCCCAGCTGGCATATGCGGCTGAAGGCGTCCTACTACGCAATGCAGAGCGCCTTTGGAGAGGAAGATTAAAATGATAGACTCCGCGTTTTATGAAAGCAACCTGCTGATAATAGAAATCTGCGTTCTGTTCTGCCTGCTGGTAAATCTATATAATTTTTTCCGTTACATTTTTACAAGGCCGAGAAGCTTTGCCCATACGCGGCGCGTCGAGACGCTTAAGAGGATATTAAGCGCCCCCTCAAACGCCGCGCACCTCACCTGGCTGCTGGAGAGGAATACATATCTTCAGGCGCTTCTGGAGGCTCTGCAGCAGCGCGGCGAAGAGGGCGTCTCCGAGGAGGCGCGACAGCTTGTGGGCCGCTCCGTCAACGAAAATCTCTTTCGCTATTCGAGGCGCGACGACGCCGTGCGGGCGCTGGCTGTCAACATCGGCAGCCTCAGCGGCCTTGACAGCACCGAGTTCCGGCGCTTTTTAACTGACTGCATCCACAGGCAGCCCGTCTATCTTCGAGTGGCTTCATTGAGGGCCTGCGCGGCGCTCGGCAGCCGTCAGTTTCTTTTGGAAGCGTTTAAAGAACTGGAGGGCTATCCGCAGCACTACGGAGTTAAGCTGCTAACCGATGTGCTGCTGCTCTACCGCGGCGACTTCCGTCTCCTGGCCGGAGCTATACTGGACGAGGTGCCGAGCTACCACCCCAATTTAATCTGCGCGCTGCTTTCCGCAATGATAAGGCTCGGAGAGACCGCGTTTTCAAAGCGCATACTCTCGCTGATGAAGGACGCCGAAACAGACGGCGAGATTCGCATAGCCGCAATTAAATACTTCGGCGCGCTGCCTTACCGGCCCGCTCAAAAGCAGATTTCCGAGTTCCTGGGTCACGAGGAGTGGGAATACGCCGCTATGGCCGCGCGCTCCCTTGAAAGCTACTCCTGCAGGAGCTGCGGCGACCAGCTGCTGCGCTGCCTTTCCTCGCGAAATTGGTATGTGCGGTATAACAGCGCCGCAACGCTGGCGAGCCGCAGACCCGATCTTGTCGGCGAAGCCCTGAACAGCAGCGACCGCTACGCGCGCAATATAATGCAGTACGCTATAAATGTTAAGGAGGCCGCAACGGTATGAGCGAGTTCTTAAGAGATTTTGTCAGCGTTGCCAACTACTTCTTTTTGCTGTACGTTGTCTGCTACGCTGTGCTCCTGTTTTTCGCGGCCATTTACGGCTCCGTAGTTTCCGACAGGCGCATGAAGCTCAAGGAATATCAGGCCACTTTGAGCCTGCAGGATATGACTAATTACTTTCCGATATCCATTTTGGTGCCGGCCCACAACGAAGAGCTTACGATTTTGGACGCGGTGAGCTCGCTCACCAAACTGGATTACTCGGAGTATGAAGTCATCGTTATAGACGACGGCTCGACCGACGCAACCGCTGAGGTGCTTATAGAAGCTCTTGACCTGAAGAGGACAAATCGGCCCGTGCGCCTGCAGACTTCCTGCCTTCCCATAAAGGCTCTTTATGAATCCGAGGGGCAAAAGCCCCATATTATGCTCGCAATCAAGGAAAACGGCGGCAAGGCTGACGCTTTAAACATGGGAGTAAACCTCTCCAGCTATCCTTATTTTTTAACGATGGACGCGGACTCAATTCTGCAAAAGGACGCGTTGCAAAAGATAATAATGCCCGTTATCGAAGACAGCAGAGTAATTGCGGTAGGGGGGTCTGTACAGGTTGCCAACGAAACCCTGATACGCGACGGGGTTATAGAAGAGCACCGCTTTCCGTCCAAGCCCCTCGTGCTGCTGCAGCTTCTCGACTACTCGCGAACCTTTATGGGTATGCGCCTGCTGCTGGACGCCTTTAACGGAAACATGATAATTTCGGGCGCCTGCGGCCTCTTCCGCAAGGATTTGGTAATACAAGTCGGCGGCTACAACACCAATATTGTGGGAGAGGACATGGAGCTGGTTGTAAAGCTGCACGCCTTCTGCCGGCGCGGGCACATACCATATCGTATAGTCTATGCCTCAGACGCCGTCTGCTGGACGCAGGTTCCCTCCACGCTTTCAGACCTTAAAACCCAGCGCAGAAGATGGCATATGGGCCTTTTCCAAAGCCTCGGCATCCACAAAGAAGCGCTTTTTAATCCTACCTATGGTAGCATGGGCTTGCTTTCCATGGTATACTATCTCTTGCTGGAGGCCGTAGAGCCTGTTATAGAGCTGCTTGGCCTCACAGTAATACTTCTAGCCGCCTATCTGCAAATGCTGAACATTCCGTTTATGATCTGGTATTTCTTTTTATTCTTCCTGTTGAGTACGCTTGTTACCATTACCTCGTTTTTTATGCGCAACTACACCCTGAGCGTTCAGCTTACTGTCTGGCAGGCAATTAAGGTGATCCTATTCTCTTTTATAGAAAGCCTTGGATTTCACCAGTTGTTAAGCGTCTACCGTATGAGCGCCTTTGTGAACTACCGGCGAGACAGGCACCACTGGGGAACAATTAAAAGAGACACCCATACACGCGATAAGGAGAAAAACACGGGATGAAGGATGACAAACAAAAAAGACCCCGCCTTTCGTCGGGTCTGCTGCTCCTGCTCATAACCGCTATTGCGCTGGCCTTTATAATCTTGGCGATGGCGCTTTTCACAGGCTGTTCTTCCTCGGCAGAAGAGAGCGGGGGCGTGGAGCGAATTTTCGTCTTCATAGGGGACGGTATGGGAATAAACCATGTAGCCGCGACCCGTTATTTTCAGCAGGCGCGCGACAGCAAATCCCAAAACGAGCTCTGGGGAGGCTCCTTCGACAGCTTTCCCCATATAGGGCTTATGTCGACGGACAGCCTTTCCTCGGTCACTGATTCTGCGGCCTCGATAACCGCAATGCTCACCGGACAGAAAACTGAAAACGGTGCGATTAACTATGACGTCGTCAGCGAGCGCAGCCTCAAGCCTTTTGCGGCGGAGGCGAAACAGCGCGGTTACGCTGTCGGCGTTATCAGTTCTACCTCCGCAGACCACGCCACGCCGGCAGGCATATATGCCTGCGCGACAGACCGCTACGACTACGAAACCTTAGCGCGGCAAGCCGTAGTTCCTCAATATCTGGATTTTCTGGGTGCGGGCGGATTTCGCGCCGGCGAGGACGAGCTGATAGCTTCAGCGCTCGAAGCCGGTTTTGAAGTGGCGCAGGGGCCTCAGGCCGTCCGCTCCCTTTCCGCGAGTTCATCGCCGATACTCGCGCTGGCGCGGGGGGGACTTCGGGACTATGAGATGGCCTACGAGATAGACCGCCTGCGAGCTGCGCAGTATGGGGGCGAGGCGCTTTCCCTGGCTGAGCTGCTCGACGCCGCCCTTCGAAGCCTTGAAGGCCGTGAAAGGTTCATCATTTTCTGCGAAGCCGCAAAAATAGACATGGCCTCCGCCGATGGAGACCTCGTAACGGCGCTGTACGAGGTGCAGGCGCTCGACGACGCGGTTTCGCTCGCGGTAGAATTCTACGAAGAAG
>JAUNBN010000077.1 GCA_030527085.1 Oscillospiraceae bacterium | reverse complement strand
TAAGCGGCGGGCGGACATTAAGCCTTATAATCCGTCTCCGCCGCTCATAAAATCTACTGAAGCTTTCTTGAGGCTTGCTCAAGCCTTATATAATGCAATACGCCTTGTGAGGCTGTCTATCTTATGCGCGAGCCCTCGGGCACGCTGTCGTCTATTATTATCAGGCGGGCGGCCTCTCCCACGTCGCTGCTTAAAATCATGCCCTCGCTCACTATTCCGCGTATCTTCGCGGGGGCGAGGTTGCAGACCAGCGCCACCTTCTTGCCTATAAGCTCCCCGGGGCTGTACCACTGGGCTATGCCGGAGAGCACCGTGCGCTCGCGCTCGCCGTCAAAAAGGGTGAACTTCAAAAGCTTGTCGGCCTTTTCCACCTTCTCGCAGGCGAGAACGCGGCACACGCGCAGCTCGGTCTTCATGAAATCCTCGTAGCTTATCTCGGCCTCGTGCTCGAGCGCGGGGGCGCTCTCGGCCTCGCCATGCTTCTCCAGTTCTTTAAGCTCCTCTTCGGCGTTTATGCGCGGGAAGAGTACCTCGCCCTTTTTGACGATCAAAGCTTTGGAAGCGAGGCCGAATCGGCAGCTCTCGAGGCCCGAAAGCCCGGCCGGCGCGCCTATCTGCTCGCGTATCTTAGGCGAGGTAGAGGGCATGAATGGCTCGAGAAGTATCGACACCACCCTCAGCGCCTCGCAGAGGTTGTAGAGCACCGCGGCGAGGCGGGGCTTTGAGGCCTCGTCCTTCGCGAGCTTCCAGGGTTCGGTCTCGTCTATATACTTGTTCGCGCGCGAGACTACTTTCATGATTTCCGCCAGGGCGTTGGGCAGCATGAGCTTGTCTATGTTTTCGCTCACGAGTCCTAAAAGCGAATCGCACATCGCGGCGAGCTCGCCGTCTATTTCTGCGGCCTCCTGCTTTTCGGGCAGCGTTCCGCCGAAGTACCTGTCTATCATCGCGACGCTGCGCGAGAGCAGGTTGCCCAGGTCGTTTGCGAGGTCGGAGTTTATGCGCGCTATCAGGCCCTCATTGGAAAAAACGCCGTCGTGGCCGAAGGGTATCTCGCGCATCAGGTAGTAGCGTATGGCGTCTACGCCGTAGCGCTCGCAGAGGATGACGGGGTCCACGACGTTGCCCTTGCTCTTGCTCATCTTGCCGGAGTCGAGCAGCAGCCAGCCGTGACCGAAGACCTTTTTGGGCGTGGGCAGCTCGAGCGCCATCAGCAGCGCAGGCCAGATAACGGAGTGGAAGCGGACTATCTCCTTGGCCATGAGGTGAACGTCGGCGGGCCAGTATTTCTCGAAATCATCGTACTTGCCGTTGCCGTAGCCCAGCGCGGTTATATAGTTGCTCAGGGCGTCCACCCAGACATAGACTATGTGTCCGGGGTCGAAGTCCACAGGCACGCCCCAGGTAAAGGAGGTGCGCGAGACGCAGAGGTCCTCGAGGCCCTGGTTTATAAAGGCCTTCATCTCGTTCAGGCGAGTTGCCGGCTGCAGGAAGTCCGGCTCGTCCTCGTAGAGCTTCAAGAGGCGCTCGGCGTAGTCCGAGAGGCGGAAGAAATAGGCCTCCTCGCTCGCCTCGTAGACCTCGCCGCCGCAGTCCGGGCACTTGCCGTCCTTAAGCTGGCTCTCCGTCCAGAAGGACTCGCAGGGCTTGCAGTAAAGGCCCTTGTATTCGCCCTTGTAAATCGCGCCATTGTCGTAGAGTGTTTTAAATATCTTCTGCACGGAGGCTTCGTGGTAGTCGTCCGTGGTGCGGATAAAGCGGTCGTAGCTTATGTTCATAAGCTTCCAGAGCTCTTTTATACCCGCCACTATTTTATCGACATACTCCTGCGGGCCTACTCCCGCGGCCTTGGCCTTGTCCTCAATCTTCTGGCCGTGCTCGTCCGTGCCGGTGAGAAACATGACGTCGCAGCCCTGCATTCGCCTGAATCTCGCTACAGCGTCGGCGGCGACGGTGGTGTAGCCGTGGCCGATGTGCAGCTTGTCCGAGGGGTAATAGATAGGCGTTGTGATGTAAAAAGTCTTTCTGTCCATAATCTTATCCTTTCAAAACGCAGGGCATATATTAAAAATTATTATATAGCCCTTTGCCGTTTTTGTCGAGATATTTTCACTGCGCTTTCCCGCCTCCGGCGGGGAAACCGGTAACGTATCCGCCCTTGCCGAGATGTTTTCGCTGCGCTTTCCCGCCTCCGGCGGAAAAGACGGCATGAGATACGCCTCTTAGCCGCTTTTGTCGGGAATAAAAGCGGCGGAAGGTCGAAAAAGAGGGAGAATACAGCTTCAATTCCGCTTTGAGCCGCTGCCAATACGGAAGCCCTCGCAAAAAAATTCAAAAAAATGCTTGACAAAGCGAAGGCTTTGCTGTATCCTTGCACAAACCGAATACGTTATTATTGCTCCGGCGCGGCGAAAGCAGCGCGGGAACGATGATAGAGGCGCGGGAAAGAAAAGTAGCGCGCGGCACATAAGGGCTTTAAGCGCCCGCCGCGAGCGAAAGGCTTTGCCGCCGAAGCGGGCGCTTTCGCTTAAAGGAGCGCTTCGCTGGGCCGTCGGAGAATATCCGCCGGACTGTCACTTAACAGTGGAGCGCTATCATTGACGGTATCCCAAAAGGGAAAACTTCAGGCCATGGCGTTTCACCAGAGAGTGAGACGTGCATGGTTTTTGTTTTGAAGGAAACCCACCCAAAAAAGAGAGTGGCCCAAAGGCGGGACCTATGCTGTGTTCCCCCGCCGCAGGCGGGGGAACACAGTAAAAAAATCCCGCATCGGGAAACTCTCGAAAAACAACGGAGGAATTTGTTATGAAGAGACTATTTTGCCTGCTGCTCGCGCTCGTGCTATGCTTAAGCTTTGCCGCCTGCTCGAGCACCGCTGAGACCGAAACCGAAACCGAAACAGAAGCTGAGGGCGAGGGAGCCAGACCCGTCCTGCGCGTCGGCATGGAGTGCGGCTACGCGCCCTACAACTGGTCGCAGTCCGATGACTCCAACGGCGCGGTGCCCATAGTTGGCACCAGCAACTATGCCTACGGCTACGACGTTATGATAGCCAAGTACCTCGCGGACTTTATGGATTACGACCTCGAAATCTACCAGATTGACTGGGACGGCCTGCCCCTCGCGGTGCAGAGCGGCACCATCGACTGCGTTATTGCCGGCCAGTCCATAACTGCCGAGAGGCTCGAGACCGTGGACTTCACCACCCCCTACTACTACGCCTCGATTAAGGCCCTCACCGTTGCGGGCTCGGAATATGAGAACGCAACGAGCATTGAGGAGCTCGCGGGAGCCACCGTTACCTCCCAGCTCAACACCGTCTGGTACGACGTCTGCATTCCGCAGATACCCGATGTAAACGCCCTGCCCGCCATGGAGAGCGCGCCCGCGATGTGGGTAGCCCTCGACTCCGGCACCTGCAACCTGCTCGTGACCGACGAGCCCGCCGCTCTCGGAGCCTGCGCGGTCTATCCCGACTTCGTCATGCTCGACCTCTCCGCCGGCGACTTCGAGGTCTCCGAGGAGGAGATCAACATAGGCATCTCCGTGCAGAAGGGCAACAGCGAGCTGCTCGACCAGCTCAACGCCGGTCTCGCCACGCTGGACGCTGACGACTTTACCCGCCTTATGAACGAGGCCATCTCGGTGCAGCCGAGCAACGCCTGAACACTATTCTAATACGGGCGAAGCGTGGTGAGCGCCCCTTTTGCGTGTTTCTCCGCTGTCTTTCCCCCGCCGAAGGCGGGGGAAAGACAGCGGCATAACCGCCTTTAACCCACTCCCGAATCGCGCTTAAGGACAAGAGGCGCGCTTCGCCCAAAAGGCGCTTAAAACGCTCTTTTAAAAAGCGCCAAACTTGAGAGGAAAGAGATATGAAGCTGCCCGCTGATTTTTTCGGCAGAATTATTTTTATACTTCAGAACTACGGCTCCTCAATGCTGGAGGGAGCGGGCCGCACGCTGATAATAGCTCTTGTCGGCACGGCCATAGGCTGCGTCATAGGCTTTGTCTGCGGCGTGGTCAAGACCATACCCATAGAGAAAAACGACGGCGCGCTCAAGAGGGTTCTGCTGCGCGCCGTCCACGCGATAATAGATATTTATGTAGAGGTCTTTCGCGGCACGCCGATGATGGTTCAGGCCATGTTCATCTACTACGGCGTGGCCAAGGTGTTCGGACTCGTTATGTCGATGTGGTTCGCGGCCTTCTTCGTAGTCTCCATAAATACCGGAGCCTATATGGCCGAGACCGTGCGCGGCGGAATACTCTCGATAGACCCCGGCCAGACCGAGGGCGCCAAGGCCATAGGCATGACTCACACGCAGACCATGCTCAACGTCATAATACCGCAGGCCCTGCGCAACATAATGCCCCAGATAGGCAACAACCTGATAATCAATATAAAGGACACCTGCGTGCTCTCCGCAATAAGTGTGGTTGAGCTCTTCTTCGCCTCGCGCTCCGTGGCGGGTACATACTACGTTTACTTCGAGACCTTCACTATTACGATGGTCATGTACCTTATAATGACGGTGTTCTTTTCAAGGCTGCTGCTCTGGTTCGAGAGAAAGATGGACGGCCCCGCGAACTACGATTTGGCCACCACCGACCAGCTCGCGCACACCTCGGGCATGTACAGCCACCCCGGAATAGACCCCGACAGCACAAATCCGGACCTGCGCGAGAGGCAGCGCTCAAAAGAGCTCAGCGAGTCCGTATTCCGCGGCACGCGCACGAGGGAGGGCTGAAAATGGAAAAGCAGCCGATTCTTGAAGTAAGGCATTTGAGCAAATATTTCGGGGATAACGAGGTTCTTACCGACATCGACTTCTCCGTCTGCACCGGTGACGTTACGAGCATAATAGGGGCCTCAGGTTCGGGGAAATCGACCCTGCTGCGCTGCATAAACCTGCTTGAAACGCCCACTAGCGGCGAGATAATCTACCACGGCGGCAATATCCTGAGCGAAAAAATCAATCTCGCGGACTACCGCTCGCGCGTCGGCATGGTGTTTCAGAACTTCAACCTCTTCAACAATATGACCGCGCTCGAAAACTGCACGGTAGGGCTTATTAAAATCCGCAGGCTCTCCAAGACTGAGGCGCGAGAGCGGGCTATGTTCTATCTTGAAAAGGTGGGCATGGCACCCTTTATAAACGCCAAGCCGCGCCAGCTCTCCGGCGGGCAGAAGCAGCGCGTAGCTATTGCGAGGGCGCTGGCCATGGAGCCCGAGCTGCTGATGTTCGACGAGCCCACCTCCGCGCTCGACCCCGAGATGGTCGGCGAGGTGCTCGACGTCATGCGCGCGCTGGCTAAAGAGGGTCTCACGATGCTGGTGGTAACTCACGAGATGGCCTTCGCCCGCGACGTCAGCTCCCGCGTGGTCTACATGACCGACGGCATAATCCTTGAGGACGGAAGCCCCGAGGACATCTTCGTGAACCCCCAAAAGGACGAGACGAGGGAGTTCCTCTCGCGCTTTATGAACAGATAGAGCGCACTCTTAACACTGTTTCCCCGCCACGGGCGTAAAGTCATTAAGTTAGGGTGCTCCTCCCCGCCTTCGGCGGGGAGGAGCACCCTGAAAAGTATGTTCAGCAGAAGCCGCCCGCTTAAGTTTGCCTAGACAAAAACCGCCTGCACGAGAAGCATATAGACCGTAGTACCCGCGCCGATACTGAGCAGCGCGCTGCGTTTCCAGAGCTGCAGCGCCGCTACCACCGCCGCGGCGATAAGCTCCGGCAGGCCGTGGGGATAACTCGAAAAAGAGACGTTTCTCAGGCAGTAGACCACGAGCAGGCCCATCATCGCCGCGGGCAGCAGGAGGCCGAGGCTGTCTATTATCTCGGGACGCTTCCTGCCCTCGGGAAAGAGCACAAAGGGCGCGAAGCGCGTTATCATCGCCCCGGACGCTATCGCTATTATAGTAATAATAAGCTGTATACTGCTCAGCCTCGGCATAAGAACCTCCTCAAAAGCAGCAGGGCCGCCAGGATAAGCAGCATGGCAGGTATTACCATGTTATCCGCGCCGAATACAAGAAGAGCCAGCAGAGCGCCCAGCGCGCCGATAAGCCCGGAGGCGCGGCCCTCCTTCTCTTTTATCTGCTCAATAAACAGAACAATAAAGAGTGCCGTCAGCGCGAAATCCAGCCCCTCGGTGTTGAAGAGCTCCATGGAGCCCAAGAGCCCGCCGAGCAGCGAGCCGCCGACCCAGTAAAGATAGTCCAAAAGAGATATCCAGAAGTAAAAGAGCCGCCTGTTAATTCCCTCGGGCGCGTCGAGCGCGGAGACGAGGGAGAAGGTCTCATCGCAGAGGGTAAATATCAAAAAGAAGCGCAGACGGCCGCTGTTCTTGTATTTATCCAGCATGGCTATGCCGTAAAAGAGGTGCCTCGCGTTCACCATAAGGCTCATGAGAAAGGCGCCCAGAGGGTCGAAGCCCGCGGCCAGGAGGGGTATGGCCGCGAACTGCATGCTGCCGCAGTATGCCACGGCGCTCATCGCGGCGGCCCAAGCTGCGCCGTAACCCTGCGCCTGCATGAGCATACCGT
>JAUNBN010000076.1 GCA_030527085.1 Oscillospiraceae bacterium | reverse complement strand
GTTGCCGTAGTAGTCGCCGTTTATGGCGCAGACCGCGCCGACGGCGAGCGCCATATCCAGCGGGTGTTCGCGGAAGCCGCGCCCGTAGGTGCCCTCGGCGAAATAGCTGCGCAGGCTGCTGATATCGTCGATATAAATATCTATAACATGGCAGACTATGCCGTCTTGTTCATAGCTCAGAAGCTCGGCGCGCACGCTCTCGCTCTCGTAGAGCGTTTCCGTTACGAGGGCCTCGGCGCTCGAGGAGCCCTCGCTCTCCCCGCTCTCGAGCGAGGACGCGCCGCCCTGCGAGCTTATCAGCGAGCCCCCGCCCGAAATGCCCTCCGCGACGCTCTCAGGCGAGAGCGCTACGGGCAGGACGTGGTGGAAGAGGGCGAAGACTATAAGCCCCGCGCCTATAAGCAGTATATCCAAAAGCGCCGTCGCCGCCGCGCTCATTTGTTTCTTTCTTTTCATAGGAATTAAGCTCCGTATCCGGGAGCGGCTCAAAGGAGCTGCTCCCCGTATCTGCCGTGCAAAGCGGGAGACCTTGTATGTGAGCGGCTCACGTTGACATCGGCCCCCCGGCGTTTATAATTGTAAGCGCAAGTCTTAAAGCAGGCTGTAAAATTCATTAGAGCAAGATTAGAGGGGCCTTTTTTCATGCAATACCTGATATCCTTTTTAGAGGGGATAATAAGCTTTATCTCACCCTGCCTTCTTCCCCTCCTGCCCGTCTACATCGCCTACTTCGCGGCGGATACGGACTCGGCGCGGGAGACTTCGGGCGGCGCCGAAAAGCCCGAGGGTATAGAGCAAAGCGAGGGGCAGTCGGGCCGCGCGCTTCGCGGAGCGCTGGGCTTCGTTCTGGGCTTTACGCTCGTGTTCACGGCGCTCGGAGCCTTCGCGGGAACTCTGGGAGCCCTCCTGCACGAGCATCAGACCGCCGTTAATATTATAGGCGGGGCCATAGTTATAGTATTCGGGCTCAACTATCTGGGAGTGCTCAACATCGGCTTTTTGAACGCCACGCGGCAGGGCGGCGGCCCGAGAGCCGGCGGCTTCTTCTCCGCTCTTTTGTTCGGCGCGGTCTTCTCTATGAGCTGGACGCCCTGCGTGGGGGCCTTTCTCGGCTCGGCGCTGCTTTTAGCCTCGCAGCAGGGGACGGCTCTGCGCGGAATGCTGATGCTGCTTTGCTACTCCGCGGGGCTGGGCCTGCCCTTTATACTCAGCGCCGTGCTGATAGAGCGTCTGCGCGGGGCCTTCGATTTCATTAAAAAGCACTACAATATAATAAACAAGGTCTGCGGCCTGCTGCTGACAGCAGTGGGGGTGCTCATGATGACGGGGCGGCTCTCCGCCCTGCTCACAGCTTTGAGCGCCGCATAAGAAAGGGAAGATTATGAATAAAACCGTTAAAACACTGCTTACAGTTCTCGGCCTGGCGCTGCTTATCGGCGCGGCCGTATATTTCTACAACACCTTGAGCGCCGACTACGAGCCCGAGGCGCCCCTCGCTTCCGAGGGCGGACAGGAGAGCGAAAGCGAGAAGGCCGCGGACTTCACCGTCTACAACGCCGGTGGCGAGGCCTTTACCCTCAGCTCCTTTGAGGGCAGGCCCGTTGTGATAAACTTCTGGGCGACCTGGTGCGGCTACTGCGTGGCCGAGATGCCGGACTTTGATGAGGTCTATTCCGAATACGGCGACAGGGTCGAGTTCATGATGGTAAACGCTACGGACGAGGCCTCGGGCGAGACCGTAGAGGCGGCGAGCGCCTATATAGAGGAGAACGGCTACGGCTTCCCCGTGTACTACGACCTTGACGGCGAGGCGGTGAGCGCCTACTCCGTGAGAGGACTGCCCACCACCTATATAATAAACTCCGAGGGCGGCATCCACGCCTATTCCGTCGGGGCGATAAGCGGCGACGCGCTGCGCTACGCGCTCGAGGGCTTGGCTTAAAGCAAAAGCCCATAGAGTTAATCGCCCCCGCCGAAGGCGGGGGCGATTGTCCTATTAATTACACTATAAAGCGGCCGCGCGGTTTTCAGCCGGAATAAGTCTTGTTTACTCCTCTTTGCCGGAGGTGAACTTGTTCAGGAGCGTTATGCAGAGGATTATGACCAGAGTTACCGCAAAAATGCCCAGCATGCCGAGCCCCATATAGGGCAGAGTCTGCAAAAAGAGCTGAAAATTCATTTTTTCTCCCCCTTAACCGAAGAAATTGAGGATTAGCCCGCCCGCGATAACGGAGGCTATCTGCCCTGAGACGTTCACGCCTACGGCGTGCATCAAAAGGAAGTTCTGGCCGTCCTCCGCAAGCCCCATCTTGTGGACTACGCGCGCCGACATCGGAAAGGCCGAGATGCCGCAGGCGCCTATCATCGGGTTTATCTTCTTTTTCGCGAAGAGGTTTATGAGCTTGGCGAAGAGCACCCCGCCCGCCGTGTCGAAGATGAAGGCGATAAGCCCCAGACCGAGTATCATCAGCGTGCGCCAATTCAGGAAAGCCTCGGCGGTCATGCGCGCCGCAACCGTTAGGCCCAGAAGCAGCGTTACCAGATTGGCCAGCACGTTCTGCGCGGTCTCCGAAAGCGACTTGAGCACCCCGCACTCGCGCACGAGGTTGCCGAACATCAAAAAGCCCACGAGGGCGACAGAGCGCGGCGAGAAGATGCCGGCTATAACGGTAACAGTTATGGGAAAGAGTATGCGCGTGAGCTTGGATACGCCGACTTCCTTGTAGTCCATGCGTATACGGCGCTCGTTTTGGGTGGTCAAAAGGCGTATTACGGGCGGCTGGACTATGGGCACGAGCGCCATATAGGAATAGGCGGCGACTATTATCGGGCCCAGATAGTTCGACTGGAAGTAGTTGGCTACGAAGATTGAGGTGGGCCCGTCGGCCGCGCCGATTATGGCTATTGAGGCCGCGTCCTTTATATCAAAGCCCAGCAGCGCCGCGAGGCTGAGAGTAAAGAAGATTCCGAACTGCGCGGCGGCTCCGAAAAACATCAGCTTCGGGTTCGAGAGCAGCGGGCCGAAGTCTATCATGGCCCCTATGCCTATAAACAGGAGCAGCGGGAAGAGCTCGTTGGCTATCGTGGCGTTAAAGAGCAGGTCTATTACGCCTGCCTCCTCTACCCCCTCGTGCACCTGCGTTACCGCGCCGGAGAGGGGCAGGTTTACGAGTATGGCGCCGAAGCCCATGGGCAGCAGCAGCGCGGGCTCCATGTCCTTTTTTATGGCGAGGTAGATAAGCAGCGCGCCTATGAGCCACATCACCACCTGCCGCCACTCTAAATTGAACAGGTTTTCATAAATAGCTTCCATTTATGCGTCCTTTCTTCCGGCTTGTGTTTAAAAGCCGGCGAACTGCGGCGAAAGAGCGGGGAAGAACGCTTCCCGTTCGCGCCGACGGTCTTATTATATCAAAAAGGGGCTTCAGCGCAAGTGGCGGTACGCTTACGGCACATTTAAAGCGTGTTCAATGCTGTTTTCCACGCCCGTCCGCCGCGCTGTTTGACAGAGCTTGCGGCAGTGTGCTATATCTTGTTTAATAAATCAAGCGAAAAAGACGAGAAAGGCCGGACTAATGACATATTGCAATAATTGCGGAGCAGCGCTGGGAACGGGAGACCTCTTTTGCGGCAAATGCGGAAGCAGAACTGCAGCGCTCGCGGGCGAGGCCTTCGCTCTGCCCGAAAGGGAGGCCGTGGCTCTAAAGGACGAAGAAGCGGTTTCGCAGCAGAGCGCGCCCGAGACAGGCGGCGAAGCAAAGGAGGCAATAGCCGAAGCTCCCGATGCCGCCGAGACAAGCGCGCCCTCGCCCGCCTCGGAAGCTTCGCCCTTTGCGGCGAGCGCGGCCACAAGCGACGTGAGCTCGCCCTTTGCGCGAACTATCGGCAACAGCTGCGATGTGCAGCCTGTGAGCGGCGCGCAGGCGGAGACGGCGGGCGAAGCTCCCGCAGCAGATGCGGCCTCTCACGGCGCGCTTCCCGCTTCGAAAGCCTCGCCCTTTGCGGCGTCGGGACAAGCAGCGGCGCTTCAGGGCAAAATGGACGCGCCCGCCGAGAGAACCGAAGCCGCGTTCGGCGGCGCTTCGGGAGCCGCTGCCTTCAACGCCCCCGCAGGAACGGACGGCGGCTGGGAGTGCGCAGCCTGCGGAGCCATAAGCCCCGCCGAAAATGAAAAATGCATAAGGTGCGCCACGCCGCGCTCTGGCGCGTATACCCCGCCCATTATGACAGCGGCAGCGCCCGCCAAGCCCGCCAAGCTCAGAAACTGGCTTATAGTGGGCGGGATAGTCCTGCTGGTCGCAATTTTTGTCGGAGGGCTGGTCCTTCTTATAAACAGACTTGTTTCCGGCGGCGCGCCGGGCGCGCAGGATACGCCTTTCGTATCCGGCGAATCCGAAAACCCGGGTGAGTACGAGGAGTTTTTTGCCCGGCTTGAGGGCTACTGGGTCTGCGAGGGCTACGAGGACTGGTACCTCTGTTTCTACTCGGACGGAAGCTTTAAGTTCGTTGAGGAGGGCTGGTTTGACGACAATTTCTACCTGTCAAAAATAATCCAAAGCTTCGAGAAGCACGAGGACGGCTATCGGTTTGCGATTCAGTACGCCGACGAGGACGGCGTGCCCTACGAGGACTCTGAGCCGGAGGTGTGGATATTAAGCCTTGAGGGCGAAACTCTCTTTGTTACCTTCTCCGCCGAGGATGACGACGAATTTACCGTTGAGTTCCGCCTCGCCTCCGCCGAGGGCGACTACTACGAGGCCAACCCCTACTACAACGGCGTCTACGGCACAGACGGCGGCGGCTCCGCCTCGGAGGAGGCCGAGGGCTTCAGCGATTTTGACGTCTACTTCCCTGAAAACCTCGCCGACTTAGGCAGGTGCGAGATAAGCGGCGAGGGAAGCGCGCTCTATACCGGACCGGGCTACGACTACGAGCAAATGAAAGAGCTCGAGGCGGGCGCTTCGGGAGAGGCCTGGGCCGAGACAGACGGCTGGATTTACGTTTTTTGGGACGGCGGCGATATCGGCTGGGTCGAGCGGGAGACGCTCGTCTTCCTCGAGGAGGCCGAAACGGCTGCTGCTGAAGAGCTCAGCTTTATCTAGGACACGGCGGCGCGCAATCGGAGCGCGCCCATATGCGGCTTGCGGACCTGCGCGGCTATCGGGAGTGAAATTAAATGCTCTTATCTTTTTTGAAACAGAACAAGTTCAAGACCGCGCTTATTTTTATCGCCTTCGCGGCCTGTTCAGCCGTTCTATTGCTGCCGGGCGTAGCGCTGGGACACGACGCTCATTTTCACATAATCCGTATAGACGCGATAGTTCAGGGACTGAAAAACGGCGAGTTCCTGCAGAAAATCTACCCTCTGCTTTATGAGGGCTACGGCTATCCGAGCCCGCTTTACTACGGCGACCTCTTTCTTGTTGTTCCGGCTCTGCTTAATCTGCTGGGTCTGAAGCTTTTAGCCTGCTACAAGCTCTTTCTGGCCCTTATTATAGCCGCCTCGCTCCTGACCGGCTATATAAGCGCAAGCTATATATTGCGAAGCGAAGCCGGAGCTCTGGTTTGCAGCCTCCTGTACACGACCTGCGCGTATTTCGCCTTTAATCTATATCTGCGCGCGGCGATAGGTGAATCTCAGGCCTATGTCTTTCTGCCGCTGGTGCTCATGGGGCTGTACAGCCTGCTTTTCGACGAGGATATTAAAATCTGGCCGCTGGTTTTGGGCTTCGGCGGCTGCATACTCGTGCACATAATAAGCTCGCTCATTCTTTCTGTCTTCACGCTGCTCACGCTGCTCGTCTTTTCGCGCAGATTGTTTGAAAAGCGCCGTCTGCGCGCGCTCTTGAAGGCGGCGGGTATAACGGCGGCCCTCACGGGCTTTTTCGCCTTTCCCCTGCTCGAGCAGTATTTTATCAGCGACATTTATTCCGATGTTATGAATCCTCTCTTCTCCCCGGGGGACAGGGCCCTGCTTATTCAAGACCTCCTTTTAAACACCTCGGGGACGCCTGTAATGTATCCTGGCCTTGTGCTTCCCGGCTTAGGTCTGATTTTTGCAGCCGCGCCGGTTTTAAGACTGTTTTCCATAATCAAAAACAGAAGGCTCAAGCCCTTCTTGGATTTCTGCGGGCTGCTCGGCCTTACCGCACTGCTCTGCTGCACCAACATCTTCCCCTGGCATGCGCTGACGCCCTATGTTTACATAGTACAGTTTCCCTGGCGGCTCTTTTCCTTCGCGTCGCTGTTTCTCTCTTTGTTTTCGGGAGGCGTTGTCAGCGGCTTCAAACTCTCAAAAAAGGCGGCCCTCGCTATTGGAGCGCTGGCCCTCGCCGCGGGCCTTGCTTCCTTTGTGCCGACGGCTGTTAATACTTATTACCTTTCCGTGCAAAACGACCTCTTATATGAGGGCTTGGACGACTGCGAGTTTATAGACAGCAACTACCTGCACGCAAATAACGACGATGAGTTCTTTGAACCCCTGCCTGACGAGCAGCTTGCCGAAGAAAGCGGGCTCGATATATATTTCAGCCGGGAATACGCAAAGCTCTATCTCCATTTGAACGAAACTCCAGCCGAGGACAGCGCCTTTGAGGTTCCGCTCGTCTACTGCCACGGCTATTCGGCCGTGGAAACCGGCAGCGGCCTCGAGCTGGAGACAGAGCCGGGCGAGAGGGGCTTTGTGCAGCTTAAGCTGCCCGCGGGAACGGCAAAGGGAGTTTATTTAATAAGC
>JAUNBN010000075.1:6518-6749 GCA_030527085.1 Oscillospiraceae bacterium | reverse complement strand
AAAGCGGCCTCAAAGCGCCTGAAGCGCTCGAGCAGCATCAGCCCGTCCGCTGTAAGAACGCTGCTGCCCCCGCCAGCGCCGCCCTGGCTGCGCTCGACCAGAGTCTTGCCTACCTGCGCTTCCATCGAGTTTATGGTGTTCCAGCCCGAGCTGTAGGAGAGCTGCATTCGCTGGCAGGCCAGAAGCACGGAATGCGTCTCGTCTATAAGGCTCAGCAGCATGGCCGTTCTC
>JAUNBN010000075.1:392-6508 GCA_030527085.1 Oscillospiraceae bacterium | reverse complement strand
GCGTCAAAAAAAGGCTTCTCCCGCGCGAGCGCCACCTGGACTACCGGCCTCGCCAGCTGGCTGTTGTGGTATTCCAGCAGCGAGAGATAGTCCTCGGGGGTGTCCGCGTCGTGAAGAATGCCCGCGTCCTCAACCTCTATGAATTTTTCCTCTATGCCCGTCCTTTCGAGCGCGCCCTTGAGCCCGCCTTCGCCAGAATCCGCCAGCAACCTTTCTATAATCGCGCGCGAGAGCAGGATCGGGTGCCCGCGCTCGCCCTCGCAGACGGGGCAGGCGTAATCAGCCCCGCTCTGAAGCAGCGCCTCTGCCGTAGAGGCGGTGAAAAGGGGAATGTCAATGGGGGTAAAGAGCACTCTGGCGCACTTCTTGGCCATGTATTCGAGACCTATGCGCGCGGAGTCGAACATCTGCGTAGTCGCGTAGTTCTCGTTGCGCAGGAATATAACGTGGCTCTTGGCGAGGTGGTGCTCCAGAACGTCGGCGTTATAGCCGGTAACGACTACTATCTGCTCTATCCCCGCCTGCCGCAGCGTAGCTATAACGCGCTGCGCGATGGTTATGGAGCCTATATTGAGCATGGGCTTGAAGTCCCCCATTCGCGAGGACATGCCCGCCGCCACGACTACCGCTCCCGCCTCCATAAAACGCTCCCTTTTTCGGCAACTTACACACAAGTTATTTGCATATAAGTGATTTAAGTGTATATATCTTAGCACGAAAAGAGCGACTTGTAAACTAAAACAATTTGACGGCCTATATATAAATTGATAGACTGATTATGACAAAGAGCGAAAAAATATATTCAAATTGTTAAAAAATAAACATATCCTGCGCGTTTTTTGCCCGGTTTCGGTCTTATTCTCAGGAATGCCCGCCGCAGGGGTCGGTGTCCGCGCCCCCGCCCGTCATATCGCGCATGCGGCGCAGGCCGGTTTCGGTGAAAAAGACCAGCTTCGAGGGCTTCCCGTCGGCGTCCTCGGCCTCAAGGCTCAGGCAGTGTGCGGTTTCAAGATAGCTTATCGGCAGCGTGCGGCGGAAGGCTTCGCCCGTGGCGGCGTCCCTCACCTCTATCGTTACCTCCTCGGCGCGTATCTCCTTTAAGTTCTCGCTCATTTTTGAAGCCTCCCTTCATTCAAATTCATTTTATAGCCGGCTTCGGCATTATGCAACAGGTTATTGAGAGCGCGGGGCGCTTTTGATATACGGCACGTCCAACATCCATAAGGAGGATATTTCATGGTAAAAAAAGTTCTCATCATCAACGGGGTCACCCGCACCCTTATCCTTAAGGGCGACGAGACCCTCGCGAAGGTCCTGCGCGAGCGGCTGCTGCTTACGGGCTGTAAGATAGGCTGCGGCGAGGGACACTGCGGCGCCTGCAACGTCATAATAGACGGCAAGGTGACGCGCTCCTGCATTACAAAGGTAGAGAAGCTCCGCGACTACGCCGAGATAACCACTGTTGAAGGCATCGGCACCGTGGACAATCTCCATCCCGTCCAGCTGGCCTGGATGGCCTACGGCTGCGCGCAGTGCGGCTTCTGCAGCCCGGGCTTCATAGTCAGCGCCAAGGCGCTGCTCGACCAGAACCCCTCGCCGACCCGCGAGGAGGTAAGGAATTGGTTCAACGTCAACCGCAACCTCTGCCGCTGCACCGGCTACAAGCCCCTCATAGACGCTACCATGGCGGCCGCCAAGGTGTTGCGCGGCGAGATGAAGAAGGAAGACCTCCTCTTCAAGCCCACTGATAACGAAATACTCGGAACTACTTACGCGCGCCCCTCCGCGGCTATGAAGGTCACCGGCACCTACGACTTCGGAGCCGACGAGGCGCTGCACATGCCCGAGGACACCCTGCGCCTGGCGCTCGTTCAGGCAGAGGTCTCCCACGCGAACATCAAGGGCATAGACACCTCTGAGGCGGAGAAGATGCCCGGCGTCTTCAAGATAATAACCGCCAAGGACGTGCCCGGCAAGAACCGTATAAACGGCCTTGTCATGCTCCCGCTCAACAACAAGTGCGACGGCTGGGACCGCCCCATCCTCTGCGATGAGAAGGTCTTCCAGTACGGCGACGCCATCGCCATAGTCGCGGCGGACACCGAAGAACACGCGCGCGCGGCGGCCGCGGCCGTTAAGGTCGATTTGGAAGTGCTGCCCGCCTACATGAGCGCTCCCGAGGCTCTGGCTCCCGATGCTATCGAGATTCACCCCGGCACCCCCAACGCCTACTATGAGACCAACTGCATAAAGGGCGAGGACTTCGACTTCGACAAGGCCGAGGAGATAATCGAAGTAGAGAGCTACTGCTCGCGCCAGCCCCACCTCTATATAGAGCCCGACAACGGCTACGCCTATATAGACGAGGACGGCATGCTGACAGTCCACTCCAAGAGCATAGGCATACACCTGCACATGCCGATGATAGCGGACGGCATAGGCGTAAGCATGGATAAGCTGCGCATAGTACAGAACAACGCGGGCGGAACCTTCGGCTACAAGTTCTCGCCGACGAACGAGGCCATTCTCGGCGTCGCGGCGCTCGTCTGCCAGAGGCCCGTCTCCCTGAACTTCACTATGTACCAGTCCATAACCTATACCGGCAAGCGCAGCCCGGGCTTCATGCACATAAAGCTCGCGGCCACGAAGGACGGCAAGGTAAAAGCCCTCTGGGGAGACAACTACATAGACCACGGCCCCTATTCCGAGTTCGGCGACCTGCTCACGCACCGCCTCTCGCAGTTCGTGGGCGCCGGCTACGACATACCGACCATTCGCAACAAGAGCACCACGGTCTTCACGAACCACGCCTGGGGCTCGGCCTTCCGCGCCTACGGCTCGCCGCAGGCCTTCATGGGCAGCGACATTGCCATGGACGTTATGGCCGCGAAGCTGGGCATAGACCCCTTCGACTTCCGCGAGATGAACTGCTACAAGGAGAAGGACGATTCCCGCACCCCCAACGGCTGCAAGCCGGACGTCTACTGCCTTGAGGACCTCTTCAAGCTGGCGCGTCCCTACTACGAGGCCGCCAAGAAGCGCGTCGCCGACAAGAACGCCAAGGGCGACGGCAAGACCAAATACGGCGTGGGCGTATCGCTCGGTATCTACGGCTGCGGACTCGACAACTCCGACGCCTCCGAGTGCTGGGCCGACCTTAATCCCGACGGCACGGTGACGCTGCGCAACTCCTGGGAGGACCACGGCCAGGGCGCCGACATCGCCACCCTCACCTCGGGCCACGAGGTTCTGCGTCAGGCGGGCTTCACCCCCGAGATGATAAAGCTCGAGCTCTGCGACACCAAGCTCACCCCGAACTCCGGCCCCGCGGGCGGCAGCCGCTCTACCGTAATGACCGGCAGCGCCACGCGCATAGCCTGCGAGAACCTGCTTAACGCCATGCGCAAGCCCGACGGCAGCTATCGCAGCTACGAGGAGATGAAGGCCGAGGGCATAGACACCCACGCCGTGGGCGTTTACACCTACACCGCCTCCGTCGCCCTCGACCAGGCCACCAGCCAGGGCGATCCCTTCCCGACTTACATGTACACCATCTTCCTGCCCGAGGTAGCGGTCAATACCGAAACCGGCAAGGTCAAGGTGGAGAGGTTTACCTCCGTCGCCGATGTGGGCACCATTCTCAACAAGCTCGCCGTTGACGGCAACTTCTACGGCGGCCTCGTGCAGGGCATTGGCCTTGCGCTCACCGAGGACTTCGAGGATCTGAGCAAGCACACCAGCCTCATGAAGTGCGGCATCCCCTATCCCAACGACGCGCCGGATGAGATAGAGCTTATCTATCAGGAGAACCATCCGCGCCCCAACGGCCCCTACGGAGCCTCCGGCTGCGGCGAGGCCCCGCTGGATGCCCCGCATCCCGCCATACTCAACGCCATTTACAACGCCACGGGCGCCCGCATAACCCGCGTTCCCGCGCTGCCTGAGGTAGTGCTCGAAGCGCTGAAAAAGGTGTAAACAACTGCAAGGAAATGTGTTAGAATAGGGAGGGGCAGCCATAAGTCCCCTCCCTGGGGAAAGATTCGGGGAGACCGTGGCTGAAAGCCCTTGAAATAGGCTTTTTGGGCGGTCTCCCTTTTCATATATTGAAAACCGGAGGCAGCTGTGGACCATTTTAAAGAGCGCTCTACAAGGCATTACAGGCAGAAGATGCTCTACACCAAGGAGCAGCTCGAGGCCATAGAGAGTCGCTGCGTTTACGAGCAGCCGGCGCGATGCAGCGCGGCCTGCCCCCTCAAGCTGGACGCGAGAGAGTTAGTCGGCCTCATAATGAAGGGCGACTTCACCTCCGCTCGCGCCTTAATAGAGCGCGTGGCCCCCTTTCCGCTGATACTTGCGCGCGGCTGCGAGGCCCCCTGCGAGACGGCCTGCCTGTTAAATGAGCTGGGCGAGGGCCTGAGCATAGGCGCGCTCGAGCGCGCTGCTCTGCGCTTCGGCAGCCCCAAAACCGGGCGCGGAATGCTGAAGTTTAAAAAGAAAAAAACCGCCGCCGTCTTCGGCGCGGACCTCTTCTCCCTCGTGCTGGCGGCGGAGCTCGAGCGCAAGAGCTATCCCGTGAGCTTCTTCGTCGAGGAGGCGGAGGCCGCCGAAATAATAGCGCGCTGCGCTCCCTTTTTAAACGCCGAAGAGGCCGAAGAGGAGCTCGAGCGGCTGCTTAAGCTGGATATAAATATTGAATATTCCTCGAAACTCACGCCGGAGTTCTTTGAAGAGCGCCGCGCGAGCTTCGATTTATTAGCGCTCTCCTTTGATTTCAAGGAGAGACTTAACCCTCTCGAAAGCCCCGATAAAACTACGCTCCTCTGCCCTTCGAGCGGGGCGCTTAGCTCCTCCGGGGCAGAACAAAGCGTTTTACAGGCGCTCTTTGACGCGCGCCGCGCCGGCGTTTCCGCCGATCGGATAGCTCAGGGCCTGCCCGCCGAGGGTCTGCGCGGCGAGGAGGGAGCCGTTGAGACCAGGCTCTACACCAATCTCGAGGGAGTTGCGCCCTCGAAACGCGCCGAGGAAGGAGCGGGCTACAGCGAAAAGGCGGCGCTCGAGGAGGCCGTCCGCTGCATACAATGCAAGTGCGACGAGTGCATTAAAAGCTGCGTCTACCTGCAGAAACATGACAAATCCCCGCGCGTGCTCACGCGGGAGATTTACAACAACGTGGATATAATCATGGGCGACCACATGATGAACAGGGCCATAAATACCTGCTCTCTGTGCTCGCAGTGTTCCGTCAGCTGTCCCTACGGCTACGATATAGGCAAAATCTGCCGCGACGCGCGCGAAAATATGGTCGACACGGGCAAGATGTCGCTGGCCTACCACGAGTTCGCGCTGCTGGACATGCTCTTCAGCAACAAGGAGGCCTTTTTGAGTCTGCCGCAGCCCGGCTTTGAAAAGTGCAGCTACGTCTTCTTCCCCGGCTGTCAGGCGGGGGCGATAGCTCCCGAAACCGTATATAAGGCTTATAGCGATCTCTGCTCGCGCCTCGAGGGCGGAACGGCGCTGACGCTGGGCTGCTGCGGCGCGATAGCCGCCTGGGCCGGGCGCAGAAAGATGTTTGAGGAGACCGCCGAAAAGCTCAAATCCGAGCTGGAGAAGCTGGGTAATCCAATCATAATCGCGGGATGTCCCACCTGCGCCAAGACGCTTAAAGGAGCTTTAAAGCTTGAAGTCGTCGGAATTTGGGACATATTAAATCAGCTAGGTCCCCCTGAAGAGGCCTTAAGGCCCGCCAAGCCTCTGGCGCTGCACGATTCCTGCAGCGCCAGAGGCGACAGCGAGCTTCAGGCCGGCATAAGAAAACTCGCCGAAAAGCTCGGCTGCGAGATAGAGGAGAGCGAGCTTTCGGGAGATATGTCGCCCTGCTGCGGCTACGGCGGCCTTGTGAGCCTCGTGGACGGCGAGATGGCCTCGAAAATGGCGAGCTCCTGCGTCCCCGAGGGCAGCGCCTGCTTAAGCTACTGCATGGCCTGCCGCGACCGCCTCGCGAGAGAGGGCATAGACAGCGTCCATATAATGGAGCTCGCCTACGGCGCGCCCGCCTGCGACGCGCCGGATATATCCGAAAAGCGCAAAAACCGGCTGGTCTTGAAAAACAGGTTGCT
>JAUNBN010000075.1:0-382 GCA_030527085.1 Oscillospiraceae bacterium | reverse complement strand
TACGGCTCCTGCGCGGGCGCGCCGCCGGATATCTCCAAGAAGCGCAGGAACCGTCTGACGCTGAAATACCGGCTCTTAAAGGAGGTCTGGGGCGAGGATATTATGGAAAAAGAGCGGGATTTCAAAATTGAGATAGGCGAGGAAGTGCGCGAGCTCATGGATAAGCGCATGATACTCGAGGAGGATTTGCTCGCCGTTATGGAGAGCTACAATGAAAACGGCGAGGCCGTTTACGACGCCGAAAGCGGACTGCTTACGGCGCGAAAGCGCATAGGCAACGTTACCTTTTGGGTGAAGTTCACCGAGGAGGGCGGCGTTTACAAAATTGCGGGGGCCTACCGCCACCGCATGACCGTGGAGACGAGGTGAGGGAGCGTTGAGC
>JAUNBN010000074.1 GCA_030527085.1 Oscillospiraceae bacterium | reverse complement strand
CCGTGTCCTTCTTTTATCCCTTTTTCAATTTGCGCATATTATTGTACCTTACCCGTAAAAGGTACCCCTCACTGTCCCGCCGAAAAAAGTGCCTAGTGCGTACCCTAAAAACCCGATTTTTCTAAAAAAACTTTAATTTCGCGCAGAATTTTGTCTCTGCGTTTACGAATGGCTCTGTCGAATACACCCTTTTGTCGAGCGTATTCACGAACACCCACGCCTTTGAAATACAGTGCCTCTATGAGTTCTCTATCATCGTCTGAGAGACGTCGAATCGCTCTTCGCAAACAGCATAGAAGCTGCATATGTTCTTTTTGCTCTAAATGGTTAAGGAGCACTTCTTCACCGCTTTCTATGACTTCAAAGCAGACATGCTCAAGTTTCATTTCGTCCTCAGCCATCGCTTCAAGGGACAAAACTCGTCCCTGAGATTGTTCAGCTCCCACATATCGTTCCCGCCGTATAGATTTTGAATACACCTCATAGATTTCGCAGTTGGTCTCAACAAGCTGTTTATCTACAATGATGTAGAAACGCTCAATTCCGTCCTCACCAACACACCGGCGAAAATTGCACTCATCTTTCCAGTTCTTCATTTTGACCTCCGAGATTTGGTTTTGTTTTGAAAAGCCAAAATCTCGGGAGGAGGCCGCGCCTTGTTCACTGCAATTTCCTTTTGCGGCACAACAGAAAGGCCGTGTCCGTCTTGTGACAGACACGGCCTTTCCCTTGTTCTATCCGCGATGAGGAGCTAAATTAGCGCAACAAAAAAGCCCTGAATGCTCAAATTAGCGTTCAGGGCTAAAGGGCTGCACTTCCCTCATCGTAGCAAGGATAACATATTGAAAATCTCAAGTCAGTACCAAACAGGTGTCAATTCAGTGTCATTCAAGTATCAATTTAGTGTCATGCGGGTCTCATTTCAGTCTCATTTTTTTCGCTCATCATTTTAGGCAGCATGAAACCCCAGAGCACTACGCCGAGCATCGAGAGCGCTTCCTTCTTTTTGCGGTAGAAGGTACTTCGAGACACGTCGAGCTTTTCTATTATTTCGTCCTCAGAATAGCGGTACTTCAGCAGGTACATATCCTGAATTATCTCAAAGTATTCTTCCCCGTATTTCGGATAGTCCTTTAACGCGAGCATCGACCTGTCTACCAGCTTTATGAGCTCCCTCGTGAACACCATAGAGCGCGCCCTGTCCTCGACGCCCAAACCACTCAGGTCCTCGGATATGCCAAGGGAAAGAAAGTCTAGGGCTTCGTTTATTCCCTCGTAGCCAAACTGCGCGCAGGTCTCGTCATACTCCAAATAACTGTTTTCAAGTCCCCACATGACTTTTGCGTATATCTCAACCAGAGACTTGGCGTTATGATAATATCTGCCTTCCTTTGCCTGCTTCTCCGGATGTATTAGGTCCGCAAGGCGCTCAACGCGGTTGTCCTTTTTCATCGCTTTCCTTAAATTTCCTCTTGACGTAGTTTAGTTGCGTATGATATGATTATATCAGTTGACGCAGCCGTTGTCAACAGAGTGTTTGCGTATTTTAATAGCGGCACATCAAAAAAAGAGGTAGGAGCCTATGAAATCCGGAGAGAAAATTAAGCGAATACGAGAGGAAAAGGGGTGGACGCAGACGGAGCTGGCGAAGCGCATGGGCGTTGCCCTCCGCACTGTCCAAGGCTGGGAGCTTGTAAACTCATTTCCCCGCACCGAGCAGGGGCGCAGCAAGCTTGCCGAAATACTGGGCGTGCCATTTTCATATTTGCTCGATGAGGAGCAGGACTTCTACAACACAGTTGGGGAGCAGTACGGCAGTCGAGGAAAAAAGCAGGCGGAACGCATTCTGACCGACGCGCAGGCCTATCTTGCCGGCGGAGACTTGACCGCCGAGGAACGCGAGGAGTTTCTGGAGTCTTTAATGCGTATGTATCTTAAGACCAAGGAACTTGCGAAAGATAAATACGGAAAATAAGATATATAGTATCTCAAAAAGAGAGCTCTACCGGGCAGGGGGCGTCACATTGCTGTCCGTACAAAGGGACAGGTAAGCTGGTATAATATAGAAGGGTTAATCGTTGAATGAAGGTTAATTGACAAAGTGAAGTGTAGGTTTTCGGTAAAAAAACGAGAAAAGAGCGTGCGTTCACCTTGACAATAAACAAGTGGTATATTGGCAGCTTTCCGCACGTTAATTGACAAAGTGAAGTGTTGGTTTTTGGCACAAAAACAAGGGAGGTGAGTGCTATTTCAAGGTCAGATATAGACGCGATGTGCAGATCGCTTGTTAAGCGCTGTAAGACCCGCGACCCCTTTGAGCTTGCGGATATCCTCGGCGTTCATGTAGAGTTCGATAATTTGCGTAGGCTCAAGGGGTATTACTCCTACATGAACAGAATCCGCCTGATAGTGATAAGCGAAAACCTCGACAGCCCAATGCAGGCTCTGGTCTGCGCGCACGAGCTGGGACATGACCGGCTTCATTTCAAGCTCGCTTGCCGCTCACCCTTGCGCGACGAGGGTTTCTCCAGCTCCGGCAAGACCGAGATCGAGGCTAACAGGTTTGCCGCCAATATTCTCGTTTCCGATGAGGACTATCTTGAATACGCTGAGCTCGGCTACACTTCGCGGCAGATAGCGAGCGCACTCTGCGTGTGTCCTGAAATAGTTCTTATTAAAGAGCGTATCCTTACTTCCGACGGCATACAGCTTCGGATTGCGGATATGCCGAGGAGCGACTTTTTGAAGAGAATGGATTAACGCCGCCATAATAGCGGCGTTATTTTGTAGCGGCACTGTGATATAATTGATTACACCATTCAGAGGTGGACAATGGATGTTGACCGGCTGAAAAAGAGGTTACCGATTTATGCTACGGCGTTTGACTATGATAAGGACGCCAAAACAACTCAACTGTAGTCAGGCAAGGCGTCAACCCTGGAGCGACAAAAGGCGGTGCATTTATGAAACAGTGGATTACCTCCTGTGAAGAGCTGGCGCAGGCGGTACTGAAAATGGGCTTTTTGCCTTTCTTCCAAAACGACATAAAAGGCTTTTCCATAGAGGAACATATATCGCCCGAGCTTTGGTTTTCAGATACCGCAGACGGCCCGTGGGAGTGGAAGGGCCCGGTTATCCGCGGCGCCGGCTGCGCTTACGGAAAGCTGTTTCGGGGAAAGGCGGGCTTTATAAGCGCAGAGTGGTATCCCGACTTCGCAAACTACCGCCGCAAGGGCTATGATTTCGACGCGCGCTATGACGACGGCCTTGCCGGCTATCAGGAAAAAGAGGTCTACGACCTCCTGGCCGGGAATGGAAGCCTGCTTTCCAAAGAGCTGAAGCGTCTTGGCGGCTTTCACAAACACGGGAAAAAGGACTTTGACGCTATAATAACCCGCCTGCAGATGCAGGGCTATGTTGTGACAGAGGATTTCGAGTACCAGCGCGACAAGCATGGGAATACCTACGGCTGGGGCGTTGCGCGTTATACGACTCCGGAGCGCCGCTTCGGGGAACAGTTTATCAATACCGTCTATCTGAATGAGCCGCAGCAGTCTAAGGAACGCATGGTGAAGCACCTGTCCGCTCTGCTGCCTGATGCTGACGAAAAACAGATTTTGAAGCTGTTGGGATAAAAAAATGCAAGAAAACAGCCGGAGGCTTGAAACACTCATTTCAAACCTCCGGCTGCCTTTATGAAAACTTGGGCTTGATATCAAATGAAGTGAATGGCCGGCTTCAATCACTCTGCATACGGCGCATACCGGAAACAACATACATTTCGGAATCGGAAATCTCTGTGTCCACAGAAAACCAGGGAGCGCATATCGCCGCCAGGGCGTCGGGCCGGAGCATCTCTTTGGAAACAGGCTTGGCGCGGCCCGCATGATGCCGCTTGAGCGCTTCCAGGCTCATGCCGTGGGCGACTGTCAGCCGTCCGCCGGGCTTTGCCCACTCGGCCAGATTCCGTATCAGTCCGACCGGGTCGGGGAAATGCGGGAGGGCGTTATAGACGACGCAGCAGTCGCACTTTCTGTGAGCGGGCAGGGTTTCCATATCGGCGCAGATAGTTTCGATACGCGCATCTCGATATTTAGCGGCGGCAGCGCGCAGCATTTCCGGCGATATATCTACGCCGATTATACGCGATACGTTTCGCTTCAGATAATACGGAAACAGAACTCCCGTACCGCAGGCTGCATCCAGCACCACGGCGTTCTCGCAAATACCGGCAATGTCCAGGATGAAACGGATCTTTTCGTCCTCAGTTTTTGCGCGTTCATCCCAGTGTGGGGCGAGCTCGTCGAAAAAAGCGGCTACTTCGTGTTTGTTCATGCCTGCCAGTCGGCGACCTGCTGCCGCAGCCAGCCGCAGACGGCTTCAATACCTTCGCCTGTTTTCGCGCTTATGGGGAAGACTTCAAGCTTGGGGTTGCGCATATGCGCGTATTCTGCCACCCTATCCATGTCGAAATCGAAATAGGGCAGCACATCTATTTTGTTGATGACGAGCGCGTCGCAGACCGTAAATATCAGCGGATATTTGAGCGGCTTGTCGTGTCCCTCGGGAACGGAGAGTATCATAAGGTTTTTTACCGCTCCGGTATCAAATTCGGCGGGGCAGACCAGATTGCCTACATTCTCCAAGACCACCAAATCGTAGTTTTCCGCGCCCAGCTCTTTAAGACCCTGCTCCGTCATGCCTGCGTCCAGGTGGCACATGCCGCCTGTATGCAGCTGAATGGCGTCCACGCCCATATTCGCAATCGTATGGGCGTCCACGTCGGAGTCGATGTCGGCCTCCATCACGCCGATCTTCATCTCGTTTTTCAGCTTCGCCAGCACCTTCGTAAGCAGCGTCGTTTTCCCGCTGCCGGGAGAGGACATGAGATTGAGCAGGAAGGTCTTTTTCGCCTTTAAATCGCTTCGGATGCGGTCGGCCTCGCGATTGTTGTCGGCAAAAACGCTTTCCTTAACCTCAATAATACGAATACTGTCCATCTCTTACTCCTGTTCTCAGAGCCGTCAATAAGCGATTTCTTTAATAAGAAATTCCTGACCGCCCAAGATGGTTTTTTCGCGGCTTCCGCACTTTGGGCAGCGTCCCTCGCAGCGCAGCACGTTGTAGAGGGCTTCGCAGTCCCTGCACAGAGCCTGCCCGCGCACCGTCCGCATCCGCAGCTCGGCGCCTTCAAACAGAGGCTTGTTCTCCACGACCACGGGAAAATACTTCTCGAAAAAAACGGGAAGATAGCCTGTCAGTTCGCCGATTTCAAGGGAAATATAGCGGACTCTGTTGACCTTGTTCTCCGCGGCAATACGCTCGACGGTCCGCACCGCTTCTGTCAGTACGCCCAGCTCGTGCATATCAGTCCTTACGCGTCACAGCGCGGCCGACCTTTTTCAGGGTATCCTTTACGACATGTCCCACCAGCTTCTCATAGGGCACGCCCCAGGCGTCGAATTCGCGGTGGAGGCTGATGGCGTCGAATTTGCAGCGGGTGGTGCAAAGACCGCAGCCTATGCAGATGTTTTCGTCAACGCGCGCGGCGCCGCAGCTGAGACAGCGCGCCGTTTCCTTTTTCACCTGCTCCTCTGTCAGAGCGCAGCGCCCATCTCGGAAGGACAGGCGCTTCGATTCGTCAAGGGCGGGTTTTTGGCGCGGGGTTTCCTCACGCTCGACTCTTTTAAAGTCCACGTTCTCTTTGTCTATGTAGTGGAAATTGTCTCTGGGGACGCGCCCAAGCGTCAGGCTGTGACCCTCCCAAACGTAGCGGTGCAGGGAATCGGCGCCCTCCTTGCCGGCGGCGATGGCGTCAATGCAGAACTTCTGCCCCGTATAGGCGTCCCCGCCGACGAATACGTCGGGCTGAGCAGTCTGATAGGTCCGGCCGTCCGCTTTTGCCGTTCCGTTAGGATTGAGCTCGACCTTCGTGCCCTCCAAGAGAGAGCCCCAATCAGTCCTTTGGCCGATACAATAGAACACATAATCCGCCTTAACGGAGGTTGTATCCTTGTCATCAAAAACAGGAGCAAAGCGGCCTTCGCCGTCTTTCACGGAGAGGCACCTGCGAAGCGTAAGAGCGGAGCACTTATTGCCTTCTTTGCCTATGGAGAGCGGCCCCCATCCGGCTTGGATTTTGACGCCGTCCATCTCGCAGTCGGTGCGGTCCTCCGCGCCGCAGGGCATTTCCTCATAGCCCTCCAGACAGTACATATCGACCGACTCCGCGCCGCAGCGCACAGCGGTGCGCGCTACATCGCAGGCAATATTGCCGCCGCCGATGACCGCGACCCTGCCGTTGAGCTTAACATCTTCGCCGCCGTTGACGCGCTTCATCAGACTGATGCCGGGCTCTGCGCCCTCAGCGTCCTCGCCTTCAATCCGAAGGCTGCCGCCGCTTTGAAGCCCAATGGCCACATAGAACCCGCGGTAGCCCTCCGCGCGCAAATCGTCCAGCGTGATGTCGCGGCCGACTTCCACGTCGCAGCGAATTTCCACGCCCAGCTCGCGGATTATGTCGATTTCGGCGTCGACTATGTCCTTTTCAAGCCTGAAGGAGGGGATGCCGAAGCGCATCATGCCTCCGGGAGCGGCCTCTTTCTCAAAGACCGTCACCTGATGCCCCAGAACCGCCAGATAGTAGGCGCAGGAAAGGCCGGCGGGACCCGAGCCGATAACGGCAATCTTCTTGCCCTCGCTGTTCCACTTCTCGGGAACAAAGCGGTGCTCCGACTCCAGGTCCTTGCGGGCGATGAACTTCTTCACCTCGTCGATTGCTACGGGCTCGTCAATGTCGCCGCGGGTGCATTCGCTCTCGCAGTTGTGCGGGCAGATGCGGCCGCAGACCGCCGGGAAGGGGTTCTCGC
>JAUNBN010000073.1 GCA_030527085.1 Oscillospiraceae bacterium | reverse complement strand
GACAGCCGCACGGTGGACGTGCATATAAAGCGCCTGCGCGAGAAGCTCGAGGGCGTTTCCGAGCAGTGGGAGCTCAAGACCGTCTGGGGCGTGGGCTACAAATTCGAAGTGAGATAGGGGCGCTCCCGTGAGCCGCCCCTCCCTTTGAGGCGGACCTTATGAAACAGGGACTCTACAAAAAATATATACGCACCTTTATAATAACCCTCCTTATGTGTACGGCGCTGCTGGGAGCGGCCCTGCTCTACTTTTCCGCGCAGAACTTTACCGACGAAAAGGAGCTGGACCTAAAAAGCGCGGCCGAGAAAATGCGGGAGGTGAGCCGGGAAAACGCAGAGCTTGTCGGCGGCTCCCTTTTCTTCAGCCCCGAGGCGCGCCGCAGCTTTGTCGAGGCGGCGAACTCGGCGGGGGTTACGGCCTTTGTCACTGACGGCGGCGGAGATATAATCCTCTGCTCCGAGGCGGTCTGCACCCACGAGGGGCCGGTGAGCGAGCGCGTGCTCGAGGCGGCCTCGAAGCGCGGCTTCTACATCGGGGCCAATATGTTCAACAACTTCAACAACGTGCGCGGCGGCTACACCGTCTGCCTGCCCGCCGAAATCGAGGGCGTGGGCTACTACGTCTTTATAAACAGCCCGATAACGCCGCTCTTCACCTTTTTGGGCAATCTGCTCGTGACCTTTTTGGTCTCCTCGGCGGTAATGCTGGTGGCCTCGGCCTTTATAATCTATTTCGCAACCAAGCAGCTCGCCGAGCCCCTTACCGAGATAGGCGCGGCCGCCAAGCGCTTCGGCAAGGGCGATTTCGGCGCGAGGGTAGAGGTTGAGGGCAACGACGAGGTCGCCGAGCTGGCGAGGGCTTTCAACCAGATGGCGGATTCGCTCTGCGAATTTGAGCAGAACCGCCGCAGCTTTGTGGCAAATGTCTCCCACGAGCTCAGAACGCCTATGACCACCATAAGCGGCTATGTGGACGGCATTCTCGACGGCACCATCCCCCCCGAGCGCCGGGAGCACTACCTCGAAATAGTCTCCGACGAGGTTAAGCGCCTCGCGAGACTCTCAAGCTCCCTGCTCGACGTATCGCGGATAGAGGAGGACGAATACGCCGCCCGGCTCGTGAGCGTCAACGCCTGGGACGTCGCGCTCTCCGTACTCTACAGCGCCGAGCGCCGCCTGGCGGAAAAGGGCATAAAAATAAAGGAGCTCACCATCTGCCACCGCAGCGTGATGTGCGACTCCGATATGCTATATCAGGTCTTCTACAACCTGCTGGACAACGCGATTAAGTTCACCCCCGAGGGCGGCGAGATAAGCCTCACCATAGAGCCCTCCGCCGAGCGGAGCGCACAGACGGAGATAACAATAAAGAACACCGGCGCTGGCGTGCCGCCCGAGGAGCTGGCGCGCATCTTCGACCGCTTCTACAAGACCGACAAATCCCGCTCGCTCGACCGCGGCGGAGCCGGGCTGGGGCTCTATATAGTCCGAAGCCTCGTCAACAAAATGGGCGGCAGCATAAGCGCCGCAAGCGAGCCCGGGCAGTGGACGGCCTTTACCGTCTCGCTCAAGACCGGCGCGCCCGCGGACAAAAAGGAGCGCTCAAAGGTTCAAAAGCTCAGCTTCCCCCCAAGCCTTCCCGAAACCGAAAGCGCGGCTCAGCCTGCTGCGCCAAGCGGCGAAGTCAAGACCCGCGCCAAGTCCAAGCGGCAGAACAAAATCGGCCTTTCAAGGCTCCTAGACAGCTTTAAAAAGGGCCGGCATTGAGACCACGCCAAGGGCGAGCACAGCTAAAAACCAAGGCGGGCGGGGCGGGACGCGCCCGGCGCTGCGCCAAGCTTGCATTTGGCCGCCCGTTTAATTATAATCTGCCTAATTACGCTCAAAGCGGCTTCAAACACAGGCCGCGCTTATATTAAGGAAGTGTTTCAAATGATTATTATAGCCCCCTCCCTGCTCTCCTGCGATTTCTCAAAAATGGGCGAGGAGTGCGCGAGCGTTCTCGCCGCAGGAGCCGACTGGCTGCACTACGACGTCATGGACGGAGCCTTTGTGCCCAATCTCACTATCGGCGCTCCGGTTTTAAAATCCCTGAGCCGCGCCGTGTCCGCCTATTACGACGTCCATCTCATGATAAACGACCCCCTCAAATACGCCGGGGATTTTGTAAAGGCTGGCGCTTCAAATATAACATTTCATGTGGAATCTCAAAGCGACCCGCGCGAGGTCATAGCGCTTTTAAGAGAGTCCGGAGTCTCCGTCGGCATAACCCTCAGGCCCGGAACCTCCCACTACGCCCTGCTCGAATACCTGCCTTTGGTGGATTTGGTTCTCGTCATGACCGTGGAGCCGGGCTTCGGCGGGCAGAGCTTTATGCCCGAGATGCTGGAAAAGATAAAAACTATCCGCGCCGCGGCGGACGAAACAGGCAAAAGAGACCTTCTGATCGAGGTGGACGGCGGAATAAACGCCGAGACCGCCGCGCTTTGCGCGCGCGCGGGCGCAAACGTCTTCGCCGCGGGCTCCTCGGTTTTCGGCCGCGAGGATCGCGCGGCGGCGATAGAGGAGATGCGCGCGGCGGCAAGGGCGGCCTGCAAAGGAGGGGCAGATGTCTGAGCAGGCTGAAAAAAGAGAGCTTCACGCCTCCTTCAGGCCCTCGCGCGACTACCTTATAGCGCTTGCGCCGCTGCTGGCTATGGCAGTCTACCTCTACGGCTGGCGCGTGCTCTTAATGGCGGCGGCCTCTCTTTTAACTGCGCTGGGCTGCGATTTGCTGACAGCGCTCTTTACCGGCCGAAAATACGATTCGAGCGAGATTTCGAGCTATATGTTCGCGCTCATCTATACGGTAATGCTCCCCGCAACGGCAAGCTACCATATCGTCGCGCTCGGAACGGCAGTAGCGGTGCTTTTGGGCAAGCAGGCCTTCGGCGGCTACGGCGGCTACCCCTTTCACCCCTCGGCCTTCGGCTTCGCATTTACAGCAGTCTGCTTCCAGGACGAGGTCTTCAAGTACCCGCGGCCCTTTTCCTCAATAAACCTCGGCCTTTCAACCGGCGACACCGTCCTCTACGACGGCATATCCACCACCCTGCGTCTGGGCGGCGTTCCCGAGGTAGACCTCACAGATTTGCTCATAGGCAGCTACGCGGGGCCTATGGGGGCCACTTTCTGCCTTATAATAATCGCCTGCTTCGTGCTCCTCGTTATGCGGCGTACGATAAGCTGGCAGGAGAGCTTCTTCTTCCTTTTAACCTGCGGCGTAATAGCGGCGCTTCTGCCCAGAGCGCAGCTGGGCTGGCTCGATTCCCTGGCCTACGAGATGTGCTCGGGCGCGGTCATATTTGCCGCGGTATTCCTCGTTTCCACGCCCTCGATAGTTCCAAAAGCGCCCGCCGCAAAGGCGGTTTACGGAATAGTAATGGGCCTTGCCGTAACGCTCTTCAGACGCATAGGCTATTTTGAGATGGGCGTCTGCTTCGCGGCGCTGCTCGTAAACCCCCTCGCGCCCTGGCTCGACAGAATAACGCAGCCTAAAAAGACAGCGAAGGGGGGCGCTTAAAACATGGACGATCGGAGAAAGAAAAAAAAGCGCCAAAGCGCCGAACCCAGAAAGAAGGACGCAAAGCTCTTAAAGCGCGCCGCAAAGCGCGAGGAGAGGGCCGAGAAGCTCAAGAATATCAAGGATGCGCGAAAGAGCGGCCGTTTTGAGCGAAGGGGTCTCTCGCTTTCTTTGGAGGAGGCCGCGCGCCGCGACCTCATCTTCTTAAACAACCCCGTGCTCGTGCAGGGCCTGGCGCTCACGCCGCTGGTCGTGGCGGCCTCAACTCTCAGAAACGCGCTGGTGCTCGCGCTTATGGGTTTTCTGCTGATAACCCCGGTAAGGCTGCTGGGCGATATTTTGGCGAGAAGGGCTCCCGGCAGGATGAGGGCGCTCGTCTATGCGCTCATCTCCGGCGCCGTGTATATTCCCGCCCTCTTTGTTGTAAACCTCGTATTCGGGGCCGGAGCGGTGGGCGCGGGCATCTATCTGCCCGTGCTGGCCGTGGACGGCATCGTGCTCTCCCGTGCGGAGATACCGCTGAGGGAGGGCCCGCTCAGGGCGCTGGAAAACGGCCTAAAGACCTCGCTGGGTTATGCGCTGGCGCTGCTGTTTACCGGCGCTCTGCGCGGGCTGCTGGGCGAGGGCAGGCTTCTGGGCAGCGGGGTTCTGGCAGCCGCTCCCCTGCCGATAAGCTCCACAGTGGCGGGCGGCTTCATCTTCGCGGCGCTGCTGGCGGCGGCTGTGCAGCTCGCAGCGGCGGCCTATCTTAAAGAGAGAAAGGGAGGCGAGGAGCCTTGAGCGCTTCACTGAACGGATTTGTAAGCATGCTGGCCCTGGGTCTTGCGGCCTGCACCCTGCAAAACGCCGTTGCGGCGCGCGCGCTGGGCGTCTCGCGGCTGCTCTCGCTCGTGGACGACTCTACAAGCACCTTCATTTTCGGCCTCGAGCTCTGCTCAGTAACGCTGCTGAGCACCGCGGCTCACTACTTTCTCAACTACTATCTGCTCTCCCGCCTGCCCTTCGCGGACTATATAAGGCCGCTGGCCATAGTTCTCTGTATGGCGGTGAGCTTCTTCATCGTCTTCTTCTTCGTCATAAAACTCACGCCCATAAAGAAGGTGGATATGGCGGTGAACCTGATGCCGCCCGCGGCCTTCAGCGTGCCCTCCTTCGCCACTATTTTGCTAACAAGCTCCAACCGTTACGGCCTTATAAGCTCGCTGGTCTACGCGCTGGGCTCGAGCATAGGCTATGTTATCGCGGTAGCCCTCGTCACGGAGGGGCAGCGCAAGCTCAAAAACTCCGCCATACCCTTGAGCTTCAAGGGCCTGCCCGTAACGCTGCTCTACCTTGCCGGACTGGCGCTGGGCATTTACGGACTTTCGGGCTACACCTTCGTATTCTGATGCCTTGGAAAGAAAACACTTGATGTCAAGAAAAACCTCCGCAAACCTTTTGATGACAGCGGGCTCCGTTATATGGGGAGCCGCTTTTGTCGTGCAGAGCATAGGCTCGCGCTACCTGGGTCCCTTCGCTTTCGGAGCGATACGCTTTTTTATAGGCGCGCTCGTGCTGCTGCCGGTAATTAAAATAATGAACAATAAAGATGGCGCGGCTCCCAAAGCCGACGCGTCCTTCGGCGAATATCTCAAGGGCGGTCTCGTCTGCGGGACTGCCCTCTTCGCCGCAGCGGCGCTGCAGCAGCAGGGCATAGCGATGTCCGGCGCGAGCAGCGCGGGCTTCGTAACCTCGCTATACGTCGTTTTGGTGCCCGTCTTCGGCTTTTTGTTTTTGAAAAAGAAGCTCACGGCCAATACGGTGCTCGCCGTCGCCATAGCCACCGTCGGGGTCTATCTCCTTTGCGTCACTTCCTCACTCACAATAAGCAAAGGCGATCTCTTTACAATGTTCGGAGCTGTGGTCTGGGCTGTGCAGATACTGCTTCTGGAGAGCTGTTCCCAGCGCCTGGACGGGCTGAAATTCGCCTTTTTTGAATTCATGGCCTGCGCGGCTCTGGGCTTTATAGCAACAGCTGTCTTCGAGCGCCCGCCGCTCGAAAACATAGCCGCGGTGGTCTGGCCGCTGCTCTACTGCGGGGTGCTTTCCGTAGGAGTGGGTTTCACGGCGCAGATAATCTGCATAAAGTACACCGACCCCGTAGTCGCCTCGCTCATAATGAGCACGGAGGCGGTGTTCGCGGCCCTTATGGGCTGGCTTATTTTAAAGGAGAGCATGAGCGCGCGCCAGCTGCTGGGCGGAGCGCTCGTGTTCTCGGGCGTCATTCTCGCCCAGCTCCCGCTAAAATCGAAAAACGGCGAAACCGCCGAAGCCGAGACGGGCTGAGAGAGGAGAAGCGCCGAACAGGGCTTGTGAGCCACGAACGCCCCAAGCTTAAGTCCGCGCTGTCCTGCTGAAATCTCCCCGCCACAGCTTTGAAACGGCCTGAAACCGCATGTGATAATGCAGTTTCCCCGAGAGGGGCTCAAAAGCGGGTTTGATGCTCCTGTTCCCCCGCCTTCGGCGGCGGGAATACGGTTAAGAATCCACGCAACGGGTCGCTTCCCCGGGCTTGGGAGTGGCTCAAGAGCGTGTAATACGCTGTCTTTCCCCCGCCTACGGCGGGGGAAAGACAGTAAAAAAAACCACGCGGTGGGACACTCCCTCGGGCTTTTTGGGATTGACAAAATCAGTGACCTGTGCTAAATTATATAGGCGCTTTCTCAGTCGCTGGTGTAGCTCAGCCGGTAGAGCAGCTGATTTGTAATCAGCAGGTCGGGGGTTCAAGTCCGTCCACCAGCTCCATAACCGTCGGCCGGCGGCGGCGCGGCCTCGTCGGCCGTCGGGCGCAGAACTTAATATGGGAGTGTACCCAAGTGGCCAAAGGGGGCAGACTGTAAATCTGTTGTCTTCGACTTCGATGGTTCAAATCCATCCGCTCCCACCACGGCGTCGCAGGCTGTACTCGCTTGCGACGCCGCTTTTTTTATATTTGATTTGCGACGGCTCCGCGTTGCTTTGGGCTTTTTGCTTAATTCGCAGGTATTCCTTTTACTTCTTGAAGACACAATAGAAGAAGCTTAAAAGCATCTCTGCAGGAACATCTCTTCAATTGTAAGAACATGAGTTGTAAACGTGGAATTGTTCTTTAGCTTGCTTGTATCCGAAACATCCGATGTTTCATCGTGGGCATACGCGAAAGCAGCAAAGGTGGGTTTTTTGTGCGGTTAGCTAGATATCTATCGAGCCGTTCAAAATGAAACACCTTCGCTGCATTTCTGCAACGGAGGCTTTTCTACCGCTATTCTCGCTGCATAAAACTGTTATATAACGAAGCT
>JAUNBN010000072.1:682-6934 GCA_030527085.1 Oscillospiraceae bacterium | reverse complement strand
TCTTTCTCCAGAATCCTGGCTTCAAGCTCCTCAAGAGAGCTCTTTAAACTGTCTCGCGTGCTCTTTGCCTCGTCGAGCTCGTCTTGAAGCTCCTCCAGCTGCTGCTTTCGGCTTTCAAGCTCGCTCTGAACATTTTTGACGTATTGAGCGGCCTCGTTCAGATTTTTGCTGAGCTGCCCATTGAGCTCCTTTTCCTTAGAAATGCCGCTCTCAAGCGAGATAACGCGCGAGCGCAGAGCCTCGGTGTTCTGAGCCTGCGCGCCGAGCTTGGTGCTGGCTTCGCCTATTGCGCTCTCCTTTTGCCGCAGCAGCTCCTGCGCCTGCCTGAGCTCTTCCTTTGAGCTCTGCTCGCTTCGCTCAAGCTCGTTTATGCGGGTCTTGAGGGAGGAATTGCGCAGAGTGAGGTCGTTTATCGCGCCTAAAAGCTCCTCCTCGCGCCGGGAGAAGTTTTCCGTTATCTCGTAGACATAATCCTGTACCGCCTTGCGGCTGAAGCCGAAGAGGGAGGATTTGAGCGTAACGTCCTCCTCGTAATCCCCGTCATCGCCTTGAACGAGGGCCGGGCTTGAGTTTTCATCTAACTGGGTATCAAGATTTTCAAGAGCGTTCTTATCAAAAAAATCCTTAGCCACAATTGTCACCTTCTGAGCCGCGCTATTTACGCCTTTGGCTCAGGCATCCCTTTTCATTAATATCTTTACAGCCTCAAGGGCTATATTTATTGTGAGAGAGCTGTCGTGAACCTGCGCCTCCTGCCTGCTGTCGAGGCCGGCTTTTTCGCGCTCCTGATTCCAAACGGCCAGCAGCACCGCGCCCGCGCGGGCTCTGAGGCAGGAGCACACTGTAAACTCGGCCGCCGTCTCCATTTCGGAGGCGAGCGCGCCGCCCCTTATCCAAGCCTCCCACTTATAAAGCAAATCTCCGGCTACGGGCATTCTCTCGGGGCTGTGCTGTCCGTAAAAGGAGTCCTTGCACTGAACGACGCCCACATGGCTGCGCGCGCCGAGCTTGTCAGCAGCCTCCTTGAGGGCCTGTGTGACTTCAAAATCCGCTATTGCGGGAAACTCTATCGGCAAATACTCGCGCGAGGTGCCCTCGGCTCTTATGGCTCCGGCGGCTATGACCGCGTCGCCCGCCAGCACGTCGAGCGACATCCCGCCGCTGGTTCCGACCCTAATAAAGGTATCGACTCCGAGCTGATAGAGCTCCTCTATGCAGATGGCCGTTGAGGGGCCGCCGATGCCGTGGCTTATCGCGACTACGCTCTTTCCCTCGAGCTTTCCGAGCCAGGAGGTATACTCGCGGTTCGAGGCCAGAGCCCTGGGGCTGTCAAAACTGCTGGCAATAGAGGGTATGCGCCCCGGGTCGCCGGCGATTATGGCGTAGCGCGCGCCCTCCAGCTCCTCTTTGGAAAGCCCGATATGGTAGAGTTTTTCGCTCATCAATCTTTAACCCCTGTCGTCGTTATTGCGGTGGTTTAAAAGGTCCATAATATCCGTAAATCCGGGAAAGGGATCATCGGCGGTCTCGTCGCCGAGCTGGGTCTGGGCATTAGGCTGCGGCGCGGGCTCCTGCTCGGTCTTTGCGGGAGCGTGGCTGGGCCTCAGCTCAAACTCGCTCGCGGCCTCTCTGGCTATATCGTCAAAACCCGTAGCGATAACGGTTATCGACATCTCGTCCTTGTAGTTCTCATCGAAGGCCGCGCCCCAGACGATATTCGCATTCGTATCCGCCGCGTCGGTTATCATCGAGCTCGCGAGCTCAACCTCCTCGAGGTCTATCTCGGGCGAGGCGGTGATGTTGATAAGCACGCCCTTAGCGCCGTCTATGGTGGTCTCGAGCAGCGGGCTCTTGATGGCTGCCTCGGCGGCTGTTTTGGCCTTGTCCGCACCGGAGGCGCGCCCCACGCCCATATGGGCGTAGCCGGAGTCGTGCATGATGGCCTGAACGTCGGCAAAATCAAGGTTGATAAAGCCCGGCACGTTTATAAGCTCCGAAATGCTCTGCACGCCCTGCAGCAGCACATTGTCCGCTATCTCGAAGGCGTTTGCGAGGGTTATTCTCTCCTCGCTCACGAGCTTGAGGCGCTCGTTGGGGATTACGACTATGGAATCTACATACTTGCGCAGCTCGGAAATGCCGTTCATGGCTATATCCATCTTGCGCTTGCCCTCGAAGGTAAAGGGCTTGGTTACTATGCCAACGGTGAGTATGCCCATCTCTTTGGCGATGCGCGCCACCACGGGAGCGGCTCCGGTGCCGGTGCCGCCGCCCATTCCGGCGGTTATAAAGACCATGTTCGCGCCCTTGAGCGCGGCTTTGATATCTTCCTGGCTCTCCTCGGCGGCCTTCTTGCCGATTTCGGGATTCCCTCCTGCGCCCTGCCCTTTGGTAAGCTCGCCGCCGAGCTGAATCTTATAAGTCGCTTTATTGAACTTCAAAATATGGCCGTCCGTGTTCATAGATATGAACTCGACGCCCTTTATGCCGTTTTGTATCATGCGGTTGACGGCGTTGCCGCCGCCCCCGCCTACGCCTATCACCTTAATGCTGATACTGTAGGTGGTCTCCTCACTAAGTACAAAGCTCATTTTTTCCACGCTCGCACACCCCCGCTTGCGCCGGTTTGTTTCCCCGACGTTAATATTAAATTTAACATATTTTAGTACATATTTCAATATATTGAAGCGTTTTGCTCTAAGCCCAAGCTGCCGCCTTTGTTCGGTAGCCCTCGGGAAGCTCAAGCTCGCCCGATTTAAAGGTTCCCTTGCCCGCCGTAGAGAGGTCGAGATAGCCCGTTGCGTCGCTTTCAAGCTGGCTGCGGGCCACTTCCTCAAGCATTCGCGCCTTGTAATCTATATTGCTCGCCGTTCCCAGCATAACGTAGATACGGTTGTCGTAGACTACCGAGAGATTGAGCTTGTCCGCCACGTTTATATCGCTAACCATATTGAGGATATCGTTTTCCGAAAGCGCCTTCACGAGCGCTTCGAGATAGTAGGTTCCGTCCTCGCTGTCGGTGGCAAGCGAGGTTCCCACCTCGCCTGAGACGGGCTGAAAGCCCCATATGAGGGTGAAGGACTCGTTTTCGACGGCATTGCCCAGAATTTTCAGGGTCTCCGAGAGCGTCAAGCTGCCGCCCTCGTAGGGCAGAGAGAGCGTGTAGTCGGAAACGCGCACGTCGATAATTATAGTTGAGGGCAGCTGTCTTTTGACGCTTACGCTGCTTATGTAGGGCAGCAGCGTCCAGATCTTTTCTTCGGCCGCCCTCGCTGAGAAGAGGAACATATTCTGACCTGCCTGTATATCGCCCGCCTTGAGTATCTGCTCCTCGGTGTAGTAGCGGTCGGTGCCCTCAACTCTAACTTCCTCTATTTTGAAAAATACCGTCAGCGAGAGGACGGCTCCCGCCGCCAGAAGCAAAATTACGAGCAGAGTCAATGCCGTGCGGGGGCTTCCCCCGCGGTGACCGCCCACTGCCTTGTTCTTTTTCTGCATGGAGCCCGCCTCCCCTCTTGTTTGCGTCTCTCAGCCGACGAGTTTTTTAATGTGATAGTATATCTTCTCCGCGGAGTTCTTAACGGAGATCGAGCGCGCCCGAACGCCCATTTCGGCGAGCTTCGCTCTGTCGCAGACCAGCTCGAATATCTCCGCCGCCGCCTTTTCCGGCTCAAGAGAGCCCTCCTCGTAGACTCTGGCGGCCCCCGCCTTGCCCAGAGTAAGGGCGTTGTAATACTGGTGGTTTTCCGAAACATTGGGCGAGGGTATGAGCACAGAGGCACGGCCCGCGGCCGCGATCTCGCTTATGGTAATCGCGCCGGAGCGCGATATAACCAAATCCGCGGCGGCGAAGCAGTCCGGCATGTCGTATATATATTCGCGCACGCTGATGTCTCGGCTGTTACCGTCAACTCCCAGCTCCCTGAGCAGTCTGGGAAAGCTTTCCACCGCGTACTGCCCCGTCGCGTGAATATGAAAGACCTCCCCCGTCCCGACATGGCAGCGCATAAAATATGCCGCCAACTCGTTTAAGGCTTTCGCGCCCAGCGAGCCGCCGAATGAGACGACGCAGACCCTCTCCCCCACCCCGAGGCGGCGGCGCGCGGCCTGCCTGTCGGCCGAGAAGAACTCGGGGCGAATGGGATTGCCGGTAACGAAGGTCTTTTGCGGGCGGCCTATGCGCTCGGCTCCGTCCTCGCTGGCTACGCAGATTATGTCGGCGCAGCGGGCGAGCAGCCGGGTGGTAACGCCGGGAAAGGAGTTCTGCTCGAGTATGGCCGTCTTGATGCCCATAACCGCGGCCTCGCGCACCACGGGGCCGCTTATGTAGCCCCCGCAGCCCACTACGACGTCGGGTTTAAAGCTCCTGAAAAAGCGGCGGGCCTTGAGAGAGGCGGCCGCCACGCACCTCAGGGAATTGAGGTTGAAGGCTATGTCCCTGGGTCTGAAGCGGCGCTCGAAGCCGTGTATCTCAAAATGCTCAAAGGGGTAGCCCGCCTGCTCTACCAGCTTTTTTTCCATTCCGTCCTCGCGCCCCGCGAATACTATCTCGGAGGCGGGCTCGTTTTTCATAATTTCGGCCGCCACAGCCAGCGCGGGATTTATATGTCCGGCGGTTCCTCCCGCCGCTATTACCGCCCTCACGACTTTTTCATCGCGCTGTAGCGCGAGATTGCCAAGAGCACGCCCACCTCGGCCAGCAGCATTGCCAGCGAGGTTCCGCCCTGGCTGAAGAAGGGCAGGCTTATTCCGGTATTGGGCACGGTTCCCGTTACGACGGCTATATTGAGCAGAGCCTGAAGCCCTATCTGCGAAGTTATGCCGACGGCAAGCAGCGCGCCGAACTTGTCGCGCGCGTTGAGGGCTATGGCGAAGCCTCTGAAAATGAAAATCAGGAAGAGCACAATCACGAACAGCGCGCCCACATAGCCGAGCTCCTCGCAGATTATAGAGAATATAAAATCGTTCTGCGGCTCGGGGACATAAAGGTGCTTCTGCCGCGAGTTGCCGAGCCCCAGGCCTATCAGGCCGCCTGAGCCTATTGCTCTGAGCGACTGTATTATCTGATGCCCGCCGCCCAGAGGGTCGATATAGGGATTGAGCCAAATCTCTATGCGCTCGAGGGCGTAGGACATTTTATCCGTGAGCAGCAGGAAAGCGCCGCCCGCCGGCACTACAATAGCGGCCGCTATCCCGAACCACATCGGGCGCGTGCCTCCGACGAACATAAGCACCACGCCTACCAAAAAGATTAGAATAGTACCCGAAAGGTGCGTCTGCTGGAGCATAATGGCGGCTATGGCCAGCAGTATGCCCATGGGCAGCAGGAAGCCGTATTTAAAACCCTTCATTTTCTCGGGCTTTACGGAGGCCAGGTGGGCGAAAAGGCATATTACCGCGAATTTAACTACCTCGGAGGGCTGGAAGGTGAAGCCGCCGATTATTATCCAGCGCCGAGCGCCGTTTATGGGAGGCATGAAGAGGGTTATCGCGAGCAGGATATAGGACACTATGGCCAGCGGCAGTGCCAGGCGGTGCAGCACGCGGTAGTTTATATGCGAGATTACCCACATGGCCGCGAGGCCGATAATGGCGTAGAGGCACTGCTTGCCAATATAGTAATAGCTGTCGCCGTGAAGGTAGTAGGCGTTGGCGAAGCTGGCTGAGAACATCGTTATAAGGCCGAAGACGACGAGGATAATCGTCACCAGCAGCAGCACGCTGTCGCTCTTCGGTTTTTCGCGCAGGGCGCTTTTGACGCGGCGTTCCCCGCCGCCCTTAGCTCCCTTGAGCGCACTTTCAGCGGGCATTGAATCTCCTTTTTACGGCGTTGTGATGGCCGCCAGAATAGAGAGCCCTATTCCGGCCAGCGATACCAGCGCAAATACTATATCTATTTTGATTTCCGACCAGCCGCTCATTTCAAAGTGGTGGTGGATGGGGCTCATTTTGAAAAGGCGTTTGCCGTGAGTGGCCTTGAAGTAGCAGACCTGAATTACCACGGAGAGGGCTTCCATTATATAGACGAAGCCCGCGAAGAAGAGCACCACGGGGAAGGAAACGCCGTAGCCCATCGCTATAACCGCCCCGCCGAGGAACATCGAGCCCGTGTCGCCCATAAAAACCTTGGCGGGATAGAAGTTCCAGATTATAAAGCCCACGCAGGCCGCGGCGACGGCCGTGGAGAGCAGGCTCGTGCCTATATAGCCCAGCAGCGAGGAGATTACGATAAAGCCGCAGCTCACTACAAAG
>JAUNBN010000072.1:0-672 GCA_030527085.1 Oscillospiraceae bacterium | reverse complement strand
GGTTCACGGCGTTCACAAAGTAGATTATCGCCAGCACTGAGAGAATGTAGTACCAGACTCCAAATTCCACCACGCCTATAAAGGGCAGCTTGAAGGCTGTGCCCTCGCCGCCGTATCTGTCCATGACGTAGAGGTAGGCAGCGGCGACTACTATCTGCATCACTATCTTGCCCTTGGCGGTAAGTCCGAGGTTGCGGGTGTGGACCACCTTCATGTAATCGTCAATAAAGCCGATAAGCCCGAAGCCGAGCGCCGCTCCGAAGCCCGCGAAAAGGCGGACGTTTTCGGTATAGTACTGCACTCCCAGAAACTGCGGCGCGTCCAGCACCAGCGAAATATAACCCACTGCGAGACCCGCGGCCGAGCCGATTATAAACATCAGCCCGCCTATGGTGGGGGTGCCCTCCTTGCCCTTGTGCCAGCGGGGCCCTATCTCGTTTATAGTCTGGCCGTACTTCAGCTTTTTGAGCCAGGGTATCATCCAAAAGCCCATAATAGCCGTTAGCGCCATGCTCACCACGGCGGTTAGCAGTATTGCTGTTCTCTCCATCGCGTCAACCGTTTCTAATAATCTTAATTGAAATTGTAAAAGGCCTCGATAGCGTCCTCGAGCTCCATAGCCCTGCTGGCCTTAAAGACCACCGCGTCGCCGGGGTGGACGGTTTTGGCCAG
>JAUNBN010000071.1:5347-6936 GCA_030527085.1 Oscillospiraceae bacterium | reverse complement strand
GTGACGGTCTTTTAAGGTGCAGACATAGCCGCGCGGCTTGTGGAGCATATAGTAATACTTTGATACGTTTTTCTGCATAAAGAGACGGCGGCCGTCAACGCAGATTTCGTCCCTGCGCGCGTCCGCCTTATCTCCGAGCAGGGCGGTGCGCCCGTTCACACTCACCCTGCCCGCCCCTATAAGGCGCTCCGCCTCTCGGCGCGAGCAGAAGCCCTGCTCCGAGAGAAGCTTTTGTATTCGCTCCTCCATCTTATTTGCTCTTGAAGCCCGCGACCATGTCGGAAACCTTATCCATGACCTCGGGAACAGCGCCGACTATCCTGTCGGCGGTGGTGCCTATCGTGTTGAGCTGCAAAAGCTCTACCTTGGAGCCGCGCTCCACCAAAAAGGCCACGGGCGTTATCGTAACGCCGCTGCCTATGCCGCCGCCGAAGAGCTCCCCGCTGCCTTTGGCGGGCAAATCCGCGCCGCCGCTGCCGAAGCCGAAGCATACCTTGCAGACCGGCACGGCCGTAGCGCCGTTCGGCAGCTTTATCGGCTGTCCCACAACGGTGTCGGTGGTAGTCATCTCCTTGATTTTCTGTATGGCAGCCTCCACCATCTCGCTTATCTTGGTTTCGCTCATTCCTCGCACGTCCTTTCCTCAGGGTTTTGTCCGCGGCTTTCAAAATAAGCCCTTAATCTCATTTTTATGAAGCTCCCGCCGAATATCAGTCCGGCCAGCACGAAGGTGGCCGGCAGGCCCAAAACCTCAAAATACACGCTCTCCTCGCCGCCGTGCTCGTCCATAAAATCCGGTATGACGACCAGCTTCTCAAAGGAGGCATCGGGCCAGAGAGAGAGCAGCAGCGTGAGCGCGGCCCCCAGCCCCGTCCAGATGCGGCCGGTGTTTACGCCCGTTTCATAAGCGTCCCAGCCGTGGGCTACGAGCACCACCGAAACGCGGCGGAATTTCAGCGAGCCGAGTATGCGTCTCAGCGCCGAGCCGCCCGCTCCCATAAGCTCGCGCAGCGTATCAAGGTCTGGCTTCGGCGCGCTCTTTCGCTTTCCCTCGGCGCTTTCCTTCTTCTCTTTTTCTTCCTCGACCGAATCCTTTTCGGCGACGCTTTCTTCACGGTTTAAAATATCGAATTTGAAGCCAAGCGCCCCCGCCTCGAGGTTCAGGGCTCCCTTTTCATAGCGGAAACAGAGCTTTAGGGGTATAAAGAGCGCTATTATTAACAGCGCGAGCAGACCGAGCAGCAGCCAGCCGAGTATTTTCAGTATAACAAGCAAAACGCTCATCGCAGCACCAGCTCGTCCTCTTCCTCAAGGGGGCTTATGTCGGAGAGCCCCAGCTCATCGCTGTAAATGGGCGGAAGCTGGCTTATCGAGCTCATGCCGAAGCAGCGCAGGAATACGTCGGTAGTGCGGAAGCTGACGGGCCTGCCCGGCAAATCGAGCCTCCCCGCCTCGCAGATAAGGTCCTTGGCGAGCAGGCTGGAGACGGGCGAGGAGCTGTCCACTCCCCTTATCTGGTCTATGAAGGCGCGCGAGACAGGCTGGTTATAGGCGACTATGGCAAGCACCTCCAGCGCCGCCTGCGAGAG
>JAUNBN010000071.1:3379-5337 GCA_030527085.1 Oscillospiraceae bacterium | reverse complement strand
CTGTCCAGCGCGCGGGTTACGAACTCGGAAAAGGCGGGCCTCGCAGCGAGCTGCCAGCGGTCCTCGTAGCGCAAAAGGCAGACGCCGCGCTCCCTGTCGTCATACTCGGCCGCGAGCTCGTCGAGTATCATATTAACCGCGCTTCTCTCAATTCCTATGCTCGAGGCTATCTTCTCAGCCGAGATGGGCTCGCCCACGGCAAAGAGCACCGCCTCTACTGCGCTCTTATACATCTTCGCGTTCATCTGTCCTCCTGCGCCGCCGTCCCTCGCTTAAGGAACCGTCGTCGGCGACTATAAGCCTGCCCGCGCGCATGAGCTCCAAAAGCCCCAGAAAGGTGGCTACGGCCTCGCTGCGCGATTTTATGTTTTTGAAAAGCTCCTGAACCTGCCTTACTCCCCCGCGTCTGACGCCGCGCAGTATGTTTATTATCCTCCCCTGCACCGAGACCACGGGAGCCGTTACTATCTCCTCAAAGGGCTCGGCGGCGGGCGCGGCGCGGCGGGCGCTCTTGCCCATAATGCTCATATAGGCCTCTAAGAGTATCGAGGCCTCGTGCGAGAGGCTGTACTCGCCGGGCAGCTCCAAATCCAGAGGCTCGCGGACGCAGTAGCTTATGCCCTCGCCCAAATCGCGCAGCCTCTCGGCCATCTTCTTGCAGAGTTGGTACTCAATAAGGCGGCCGGTGAGCTCCTTTTCCATCTCCTCGGACTCTTCGCGCCGGGGGAGCAGAGCGGCGGACTTCATATAGACGAGCCTCGCCGCCATCTCTATGAACTCGCTGGTAGGTTCGAGTTTTTCCTCGCTCAGCTCGCCTATGAACTCGAGGTACTGGTCTATCAGCTCGTAGATGTTTATCTCCCAGAGCTCGAGCTTGCGCCGCGCCACCAAATGCAAAAGCAAATCTAGGGGGCCCTCGAAGTTTTCAAGTTTGTAGGAAAGCGCTTCCATAAGCAGCCTCATACAGAGACCGCGCCGGGCACTCCGAAGAGAGCGGCGGCGAGGTAGTCCACGGGGCGGGTGAGAAAATCCAGCGCCGTGTAAAGGCCGTTTTGCGCGAGGTAGAGGGGCCTGTCGAGAACGCCCAGCACCAAGAGCAGCATAACGCCCAAAAAGATATAGCGCTCGTAGCGCATTATGCCCCAGTAGGCGCGGTCGGGCAAAACTGCGCCGAAAATTCTCGAGCCGTCGAAGGGCGGCACCGGCATGAGGTTGAAGATACCCAACGCTATATTAATAGTAACCATATACACCAAAAGCAGCGAAATGTAGTAAAGGAAGTCGGAACCGCCGCTCGTGTAGTAGGCGTAGTAGCAGAATTTGTAGAGGATTAAGGACACAAAGGCCATAAGAATATTGGAAAGCGGCCCCGCGGCGGCGGAAACAGCCATTCCGGCCTTGGGGTTCTTATAATAGCGTGGGTCTATGGGCACGGGCTTGGCCCAGCCTATGCCCAAAACGAGCATGCTTATGCAGCCTATGGGGTCGAAATGCTTTAAGGGGTTGAGCGTTAAGCGGCCCTGGTATTTGGCCGTCGGGTCGCCCAGCTTGAAGGAGACCCAGGCGTGGGAAAACTCGTGGACGGGGATGCACAAGAGCAGCACCAGCGCCCGCGCAATATATTGAGGAAGCTCAGCTAGAAATTGAGTATTCATAATTCACCACGCCTATTTTACACAAAGTCGCCGCAAAAAACAACAAGGGTTGCCTCGGGGAGTGCTCCAAAAGCGGGTATATAGGCTGTATTCTCCCGCCTCCGGCGGGGGAATACAGCAAAAAGCGCGCAATAGAGGCACTCCCTTGCCGCGCATGCGGTATGCGGCTCTAAAGCAGGTTTTCACAGTGCGTTTTCCCAAAGCAAAAAAAGCTTGCAAAATGCGTTTCGTTTTGTTATTATACTACTCGCGACTATTTAAAGGTAAGGAGGTGCAGAAGGATGGCAAAATGCGATATATGCG
>JAUNBN010000071.1:0-3279 GCA_030527085.1 Oscillospiraceae bacterium | reverse complement strand
CGCGACTATTTAAAGGTAAGGAGGTGCAGAAGGATGGCAAAATGCGATATATGCGGCAAGGGCGTTGTTTTCGGCATCAAGGTCTCCCACTCGCACAGGCGCTCGAACAGGACTTTCAAGCCGAACGTTCAGCGCGTTAAGGCGCTTGTGAACGGCTCGCCCAAATACATCTACGCCTGCACCCGTTGTATGCGTTCCGGCAAGGTTACCAGAGCGGTATAACAGAAGCCAGCTTAAATGCCCCCGGCTCGAAGCCGGACGGACAGAAAAACACGAAAAACCCCGGTTTGTATTGAGCCGGGGGTTTTTGCTGTTTATGCTTTAACGCGCGGCTGAGACCGCAGCTCCTACGCGGGTTCGACGCTGTATTTCCCCGAAGGCCAATGTCATTAACTTGAGGCGTCTCCCCGCCTTCGGCGGGGGAGACGCCCTGAGAAGGCGCGAAAGATAGAAAAACCGCGAAAAAGTCAGGCCTCCGCTTCGGCGGCGGGCGCGACAAAGATATTCTTTATATAAAAGCAGCCGTTTGCAGTATAGGCGACTATCTGCGTTCTGCCCGCGCTCAAAGCGAATATCTCGCCGTCCGAACTCACGTCCGCCACGCTGTAATTGCGGGAGATGTATTTTACATCGTCTCCGCAGTCCAGAGGCAGCGCCACGATGTTCGCGGCGGCGCTCTCACCCTCCTCCAAAATCAGCTCCGCCGCAGTACCTGCAAGCTCGGCCGAAACATAGCCCTCCCAGCGCTCGCCGTCCTCGGTATAGGCGGCGTAATACCAGTAGGGGGAGAAGAGCCGCGCGTAATAGTAGTCCGCGTTCGTCGGGACCGCAGAGATTATTTCAAGACAAGAGAGCGCGGGCAGCTCCTTTACTAGATCGGCACTTTGGCGCGGTTCGCTTCGCAGATAGGCGCGCGCCGCAGTGAGGCCAGTCTGCTGCCCGTCTTCGGATGAGGCGAGGGCTTCGGCGGTGTTGGCGGGCATGTTTTCAAAAACGGGCACGGCAAATTCAATGGGCAGGCTGAGCATATCGATGGCCGCGTAGGCCGAATAGGAGCTGTAGCTCTGAGCGAGCGCGCCGGAGACGTTCGTCATATATTGGTGCAGGTGCCTCGTGCTCGAGCTGTAGGGCGCTACGTTCCACTTTTGCAGATAGCCCGTGTCCTGCCCCGCCGCGACATAGTCGGCCGCGAGGAAGCGCGCTCCGCCGACTATGGCCTTTTCGGGACTGTCCCAGGGGCGGCCGTAGGAGCCGGAGCCCATCGCGTACTCGAGCGCGCGCTCAATATTGCCCTCGCCGTCCGTAGCGCCGATGTTGTAGTAGTTGTAGTAGCCCTCGTAGTCCTCAACATCGCCCGTAACGCTGCGGCTCTTAACAGCGCCTATCTCCCCGCGTATTTTCGCCGCGAGGTAGTAGGGGTTGACGCCGGTCTCGAGCGCCGCGTTCATTATGGCCTCTGCGTAGGAGACGCCCGTTTCTATAAGATTTCCCTCGCTGTCGAGGTAGTCCGTATCCGCGCCCTCCATAAAGCTGCCGCGAAGCACGCTCTCTATGCCCTCGAGACTGTGGAAGCTCTCATCATAGGAGAGGGACTCGTGCTGGAAAACGCCGCGCGTGCCCAGCTCGCTGCGGGGGTCGAGATAGTAGGAAACGGCGAGCTCGCTGGTCTCCACCCAGCCCGTATCTTTAAGAATATACTGCCCCGTCTCGCGGTCGTAGTCTCCCGCGTCGCGGCTTTTCAGCAAATCCGAGAAATTCGCGAGCAGCGTGACGTTGCGCGCGCCGGAGCTTTGAATTTCAACCGAGCTCCAGAAATCCAGACCCGTGTCTATAGCCCTGAAGCTCCAGGAGGGATAGAGCTTGTGCCAGCCCCGAAGATATGGCTTGTAGCTTTCGGGAAAGGCGCTTATCTCATTCTCGAAGGCCGCGTCCGCCGGAGTCTCGGAGCGTATCTCCGAGCGCGCCAAAGCATAGAGGCCGCCCGCTTCTGCGGCAGGGGCGATTTTTACCGCCGCGCTGAATCCGTCCATTTCGGGAGTCTCATCAAGATAGGCCCTCACCCTGAACTCGCCCTCGCCCAGAGTCAAGACCTCGCCGGTGTAGTAGGCCGCCGCGCAGTCGAAGCCGCTCACAAGCTCGAGCGTAAACTCCTTGTAGCTCAGCTCTCTTTCGCCCCAAAACACGCGAAACTGCAGCCAACGGCCTATTTCGGGGCTGTAGTCGAAGCCCTCGGGATAGACAATTAGTTCGTCCGCCGCTTTGGAATCGAGCGAGAGCGCGGCAAAGCCGCCCTCAAAATCCGCCTGCGAGAGAGCCTCTTTGGCAGCTTCGGGCGGCAGGGGCGGCGTTTTTTCCCTCTCGGAGGGCGGCACTATGTAGGCAAGTCCGCTCTTGAGCGAGAGGGACAGGATTAAAAGGGCCGAGAGGAGGGCGCGCACGCGAGTTTAATTGTAGGGCCCGCGGTTGTTGCGGTTCCACTCTGCGGTCTGCTCGCGGAAGCGGCGGCGCGTCTGCGCGTACTCGCGGTTGGCCTTTATCATTTGAATGAACCTCGGCCCGAAGAAGATTATCAGGTTAATTAAGGAGGCCGCTATCGCGATTCTCGTAGACCAGGTTCCGAAAATAAGGGAGTAGCCGAAAATCACGGCGTCGATAATGGCGAGCCATTTCATTTTAACAGGCAGGATAAAGAAGAGCAGCACCTCGAAATCGGGATAGAGTATCGCGAAGGCGAGGAACATCGACATATTCAAATAGTAGTTGGTGCCGTAGCCCGTGAGCAGGGCGGCCAGCACCGCGCCCAGCGCGCCGATAAAATAGTAGGCGTTGAACATAAAGGCTCCCCAGGTGCGCTCGAGGGAGCTGCCTATAAAATAGTAAAAATACAGCGAAATGAGCACAAAGAGCACCGAGGTCTCCGGCGGCACCAAAAGGAAGGTGAAAAGCCTCCAGACCTGGCCGCCGAAAAGTCCCGCGCGGGTAAGCGACATCCATGAAATCAGGTTAAAGGCCGGGAAAATATAGTTCACAAGATAGACCGCGAGCTGGCCTATTGCGATTATCTTCATCAAATCCTGAACCGCCCAGCGCCCGTATTTGTATTCCATTCTGTACAGCCAGCGCATCATTAGCTTCGCCTCTTTTGCTTGTATGTGGATTTATAGATTATAATTGATTTGAAAGCGAGTTACAAGCGCGTTGACAGGCCGTCTGTAAAAAGCTAGAATTGCTTGTAGCGTCTTAAAGCCGAGGTGAATCCCTTGAATGGCTATAAAAGCA
>JAUNBN010000070.1 GCA_030527085.1 Oscillospiraceae bacterium | reverse complement strand
GTGAGGTAGAGGTTGTAGGCCGTGGCGTAAAAGCCCGAGCCGTCCTCGCCGATGACGGCGTACATCGGTATCTTGTACACCGCGCCGACCAGCTTTACTATAACGACGGCCAGAGTGAGTATCAGGCCGCCCTCTACTATGTTTTGCTTTTTATTGCTCAAATGAATTACTCCCGAAAGGATAAGAGACCGCTTGAAAGGAGCCGGACGCTCAAAGCGTATTATATATAGTTGCGCGCGGCATTTCAAGAAAGGGGGGCAGCGGGAAGCGCCCACTGCGCTTTTTGCACTGTGTTTTCCCCGCCTGCGGCGGGGAAAACGGGCGACGGGCGCGCTTCAGCCTTGCCGCGGGGCCTTAGGAAGCTCCCCCTGCGTATTGATTACTGTGTTTTCCCCGCCTGCGGCGGGGAAAAGGTGTTAAGCGCGCCTTTAGCTCGCCTTCGGATATTAAAGCTCCAGCCCGCCTATGAACTCGCGCAGGAGGGAATCGGGCGGTATTTCGTCGTCCTCAAGGGGCGCGAAGCGCTCAAAGCCCTCGCAGAGCTTTAAAAACTGCGCGCGGAAGGTCCCGCCGCAGCCCTCGTCGGAGCGCAAAAAGCTCATTATGCGCGAGAACACGCAGGGTTCGTAGAGAACGGAGCTGTCCAAGAGGAAGTCCGAGCCGTTGCGGAAGGGCTTTATCCACTTATCCTCCCCCTCCTGTATGTGCCGCCAGACGGAGAGGGTCTCCTCGGCCGTGTAGCCGCGAAAGAGCAAATCGCGGACTATGCGCCGCGTTATCCTCAAATCGCGGGTGGCAATTATGCGCGCTTCACCCTCGTAGAACTCCTCGCGCAGGCCGATATAGAGGCTCAAAATGCCCTTGCCGTCCACGCTCTGGGTGAGCAGGGGATTGAGGGCGTGTATGCCCTCTATTACGGCCACGCCCTTTTTTCCGAGGCTTATCGGCCTTTTTTCAGCCCTGCGGCTCTGGGTCTTGAAGTCGAACTGCGGCAGCTCGCACTTGCCGTCCCTCAAAAGCGCGGCTATGCTTTCGTTTATCAGCTCGAGATCGAGAGCGTAGACGCTCTCGAGGTCGGGCTTGCCCTCTTCCGTGAGAGGATAGTCGGCGATGTTTTTAAAGAAGTCGTCCAGCGAGACCACGAGAGCCTCCGTCCCCAGCGCGCGCAGGCGCGAGGCCAGCCTCAAAGAAGAGGTGGTCTTGCCGCTCGCCGAGGGGCCTGAGGCCATAACGACGTGGCAGCCGCTCCTTATGACCTCGTCCGCGATGAGGTTTACTCTCGCGGTGTAGTCCTCCTCGCAGCGCTTGATAAAGCCCGCGTCCCTCGCAAGCTCGTTAACCTGGGAAATCTGTATTCTGCGCTTAGGGCTGTATGTCGCCATAAAACTCAATCATCTCTTTCTTGCGCTCGAGCAGCTTTTCAAAGCCGTCGATATACTCCGCCGGGTATTTGTAGTTGAAGACCCGGCTTATAAGCCCGCTCTTTTGGTTTACCAGCTTTGTTACCGCGCCCGCGCCGCAGGCGAGGATAGTGTGTACTTCTTCCATTATATACACGTTGTAAAGACACTCGCGGCCCGGCAGCGCGTAGCCGGTGTTTTCAAGGCAGTCCGCCGTGCCCTTTTGCTTATACATATAATAGGGAACATAACCCCTGCGGGGAAGCAGGTCGTTGGCCCAGCTTACGGAGGCCGCCGCCTCGCTTGAGGCCTGCCCGCCCTCCTCGCCGAGATAGGAGGCGCGCTTGAGAGTTAAGGCGTGGACGGTTATATTCTCCGCTTCGAGGCCCAGCACCCAATCCAGCGAGGCCCTGAAGCCCTCGAGGGTATCCAGCGGCAGGCCGGCGATGAGGTCGGCGTTTATGTTGTCGAAGCCCGCCTCGCGCGCCTCGGAAAAGGCGCGCTCTATATCCGCGGCGCTGTGCCTTCGTCCTATGGCGTGAAGCACTCGCTCGCTCTTGGTCTGCGGGTTGATGGAAAGGCGGGTGACTCCGGCTTTCTTTAAGACCGCGAGCTTCTCGGGCGTTATGGTGTCCGGCCTGCCCGCCTCGACGGAGAACTCGCGCGAGCTTTCCAGCTCGAAGTTTTGGGCGATCGCCGCGCAGAGGCGCTCGAGCTGCCCTGCTTCTAGGGTAGTCGGCGTTCCGCCGCCGATATAGACGCTCTCGAGCCTGAGGCCGAGCGAGCGGACGACCTCGCCGCAGAAGGCCAGCTCCCCGCAGAGCTTTTCAACATAGGGCTCTACGAGCGCGCGGTCGCGCTCGACGGTTTTTGAGACGAAGGAGCAGTAGCTGCAGCGCGTGGGGCAGAAGGGAATCGAGACGTAGAGGGAAAAGGAGCGCGGGGTGTTGAGCTTTTCGAGCTTTGCGCAGCTGCGGGCCGTTTCGACGCAGAGGCGCGCCTTGCGCTCACTTACATAGTATTTGCCGCAAAGAGAGCTTATAACTTCCGCTTCGCTCATATTCTCGAGCATTTTTGAAACGAATTTAGCGGGCCTTATGCCCGTTATAACGCCCCATTCGGGCTTAAAGCCGTAAAGCTTTGAGAGAACGCCGTAAAGCAGCCGCGCGAGCGCGAGCTCGGTTTCCTTTACAGTCGCGCCGGGCCCGAGGCTGAGAGAGTCCGAAGCAGAGCGTCCGGCCAGCCGCGCGGCGGCGAAAAGAACTGAAGCGGCCCCTGTTTCTTCGCGCCGGGCGGCGCAGAAATCGCCCTCAAAAGCGGCCTCGCTCTCCTCGCTCAAGGCTTCGAGCCGCTCAACCTTAAGGGAGCGAGAAAACATTCTGGCGACGTTCTCAAGCTCGTAGGCGAAGGTCTCCTCGTTTATATAGAGCTTCACCGAACTATGAAGGGATTATAATCCCGCTCGTGCGCGAGGGTGGTGGGCTCCATATGCCCGGGGTAGACCTTGAGGTCGCTTTCGGGCAAATCGCGCAGCTTTATGAGAGAGCGGCGCAGCACGGAGAAATCCCCGCCCGGCAAATCTGTGCGGCCCACGCTGTCGCAGAAGAGGGTGTCGCCGGAAAAGAGCGCGTCCTCGCACAAAAAGCAGACCCCGCCCGGGGTGTGACCGGGCGTTTCTATAACGGAAAACTCCAACCCTCCGGCGCTTATCTTATCTCCCTCGCTCACCGTCTTTGCCGAGCATTCCGGCAGGCGCTCCAAATCTCCCGCGCCCACATAGACCGGCGCGCCGGTGGCCTCAGCCAGCGCCGCGAGGCCGCCTATATGGTCGTGGTGGCCGTGGGTTATCAGTATACCGTCGCAGACAAGGCCCTCCTCCTCGAGGCGGCGCGCTATCTTCGAGGGCTCGTCGCCCGGGTCTACGACCGCGCACTTCGCGCCGCCGTCCGAGACTATATAGCAGTTGGTAAAGATGGGGCCTACGACCAGAGTTTCTATCTTCATTTTACAAGCTCCCTTACTGTTTTATTATTTAATTAAAACCGCTTTTGGCGGGGAATGTGCCGTCGCGTTGGTTTTTCGCTGTATTTCCCCCGCCTTCGGCGGGGGGGGGGAATACAGCATATTACACGCTCTAGGGACACTCCCTTTCGGCGGCAATCAAGAGCTGAATCCCGGCGGCTGCCGCGCCGCTTCGCCGGTTTCTTTTCAATATTTCCTCCGCCGAGGGCGGGTAAAATACGGCCTCAAGCCCGCTCCCGGAAGGCTATTAGCAGCCCTCGCGCTCTTTTCGCAGGCGCTCGGCCTGCGAGGGCTGCAGGTACTCGGCGCGAAGCTCGTCCGCCGAGCAGAGCTGACCTTTTTCTATTCTCGTAAAGGCAGCCGCCGCGACAAAGGACGCGCGCGGCAGGGCCGCTTCGGGCGCGGCGCAAAGGCAGTCGACCGAGGAGGCGAGTCTGCCCGCGGCCTCGGCCGCGGCGTCGCCTATTAGAAACACTCTCTCGCCCTTGTATTTCTCCGCCAGCTCCTCAAAACTCAGGACGCAGTCGCTTTCAAGGCGGCGAAGCCCCCCGGGCTCCTTTAAAAAGGCGGCGGTGTAGACCCGCGAGCGGCGCGCGTCGAGAACCGGCACTATTATTCTCTCGCCCGGCGGCGCGCCGAAGGCGAGCGCCTCGAGCGTCGGCACGTCCGCGCAGGGCTTCTGCGCGGCGAAGGCCAGGCCCTTTATTATGCCGAGGCCTATGCGCAGGCCCGTAAAGGAGCCGGGGCCAGTTGCCGCGGCGAAGCAGTCCATGTCCGCAGGCTTAAGACCTGTGCGGCGAAAGACCTCGTCGGCCAGAACCATCGCCGTTTCGGAGTGCGTGAGGCCTATATCGGCGTAAGCTTCGGCCAGAAGCCGTCTATCCTCGCTTATAGCCGCGCTCGCGGCTCTTGTTCCGGTCTCCAGCGCGAATACCCTCAAAGCCGCGCCCCCTCTATTTTAACGGTTCTCGGCATATCTCCGCTGCCCTCTATTTCAACGACTGTCTCGCCGCCCTCGAGCGCGAAGGCGATGTTTTCGCTCCACTCAATAAAGAGCACGCGCTCAGCGTCGAGGTAGTCGTAAAAGCCCGTGGAGCAGAGCTCCGCTTCGCCCTTTATGCGGTACATATCAAAATGAACGGGGCGGAATTTGCCCTCGTATTCACGCACTATGGCGAAGCTCGGGCTGGGGAAGGGCCCCTCGCAGCCGAGCGCCGCAAGCGCGCCCGAAACGAAGGCGGTCTTGCCTGCGCCCAAATCCCCTCTGAGCGCTACTATATCCCCCGCGCGCAAAGTGCCCGCGAGGCGCGCGCCCAGAGCGCGGGTTTCCTCTTCTGAATTGCTTGTAAAAATCTGCATGGAGCTCCCTTTGAGATATACGATTAGTTTATTTAAACAATAATCCTACTAAAAGTATTAACCTTGGTTTTTATGAGCCGGGCGGCACTATTGGCAAGCCGTCTTCTGCGCGGGCTCGCAGTATAATAAACCGCAAATGAACACCAACGGTATATACTGCGATAATGTCAACGATGAGTAATATTGCTCGTTTCGCTGCGTGAATATGCTGGTCAGCCGTCCTGCTCCTGCGCTTGCAGGATGTAGAGCTTTTGAGTGTAGTCGCGGCCCTTGGGCGGTATCTCGGGCAGACTCAAAGAGAAGATATCGCTCGCCAGCGCCGAGAGGCGGGCGCTGCGCGCGCGGTCCCAGCCGCTGTCCTCGAGCTTTTTCAGGCTCTCGGAAAGGGGCAGGGTGGCCTCCGATTTGGCTCTTTTCAGGATCTCGCCGCCTTTTTCGCCCACCGCGAGAATGCGGATATAGGGCGCGGGGAAGAAGTCGCCGCAGTCGATTTCGAGCAGGGCCGCGAGCGCGACGCGGCGCACCCTGGCCATAGTGTATCGCTTTGTCTTTGCGAGCGTGAAGAGCTCCCCGGCGCTCTTGGCGCCCGCGGCAGCGCGAAAGAGCCTGTCGCCCAGGCCGCCGCCTGAGTCGGGCAGGCGGGCGAAGTCCTCGCGGCTCATGCTCCTCAGCTTCGCGAGCAGTACCCTTTCGAGCGCCGGCCAGCCGCCGGATATTTCGCCGAGCTGCCGCGCCTTTGTGAGCGCCTCGTAAGAGGGCGGCGGCAGGTAGTCCTCAACGGGCAGCCCCGCGCGGAAGCTCTCGCGTATAAAGCTCGCGCAGGCCACGCCTTCTTTAACGCCGCTTTCGTCGTCGTGCGAGGCTCCGATTCGCTCGGCGGTAAAGGGCTTCATGGGGCAGGCGAGCTTTTTAAGCGCCCTAATATATTCCGTCGCCAGTATGTTGTCCGGGCTGTCGAAGATTTCAGCTGCGCTTTTGCCAAAGAGCTCGCGCGCGGCTCTCTCGCGCGCGGCGGCGTAGTTGAGGCCGCCCTCGCTCAAGGTTTTAATCCGCGAGTGCATCTCGGGGCTGTTCATAACGTCGGCGGCCTGCTCCAGGTTCTTCAGCGAGCCGCTTTTCGAGCCGAAGGCCAGCATATCTATGCAGCCGAAGCCCATAAGCGTCTGCACCGCGCCCAGCGCGAAGCGCTCGGCAGAGGCCGTTGCGTATTGGACGGGCAGCTCGCAGACCAGGTCCGCGCCGCAGCTCACGGCGACGCGCGCCCTTGCGAATTTATCCATAACAGCGGGCTCGGCGCGCTGCACGAAATCGCCGGACATCGCCGCTACTATATGCGTAGCGCTCGCTGCTCTCGCGGTCTCGATGAGATAGGCGTGCCCCTTATGGAAGGGATTGTATTCGGCTATAATTCCGCAGATATTCATAGCTTGGACGCGTCCCTTTCGACGTGGAATCTTTGCTGCCTTTCCCCTCCGAAGGCGGGGGAGCCAGAGCATTAAACACTCTGGGACACCACCAAAACAGCTTTTCAAACGGTTGAAATACATTTTTTTATTCTTTATAATAATATAGTTACGACAAAATTGTAAATAGAGGGCGTGAAAATGAAAATCCTGGTTATAAACGCGGGCAGCAGCAGCCTGAAGTATCAGCTCATAGACATGGAGGACGAGAGCTGCCTCGCCAAGGGACTCTGTGAGAAGATAGGCCTGGAGGACAGCTTTATAAGCCACAAGGTGACAAACGGGGCCGTTGTTGAAAAGCACGCTTCCTTCCCAACGCATAAAGAGGCCTTCGCGGCGCTTGTAGAATGCCTTACCTCGGGCGAGGGCAAGGTGCTGGATTCTTTGAGCGAGGTTGGGGCCATAGGCCACCGCGTGGTACACGGCGGCGAGAGGATAACGAGCTCAACTCTTGTTGACGACGGGGTCCTCTCCATTATAGACGAATACGGCAAGTTCGCGCCGCTTCACAACCCGCCAGAGGCTGAGGCGATAAGAGCCTGCCGCGAGGTCTTCGGAGAGAACACGCCCAACGTGGCCGTTTTCGACACCGCCTTCCACCAGACCATGCCGCCCAAGGCCTATATCTACCCCATACCCTACGAATACTACGAACAGCAGGGCATAAGGCGCTACGGCTTCCACGGCACCTCGCACCGCTATGTGAGCGGGCGCTACT
>JAUNBN010000069.1 GCA_030527085.1 Oscillospiraceae bacterium | reverse complement strand
CCTCAACGGTACGGTCTACCTCAGAAGCAATCTCTTACAGCGCGCGGTGAGCGAGACAGAGGCCGTTTACCTGAGCGGATATATGAGCGAGTCCAAGCGCGAGGGACTTATGAAGGCAACCGGCTGCGTCAGGCTTATTGAGCTTGATGAGGACGCGGCTCGCAGCTTCGCCGCCGGGGTGTTTATAAGCCTCGACGAGGGGCGCATAAGAATAGACGGCACGGACGGCCTCAGCTTGATTTTTGAAACACCTGAAAACGAGAGCGCGAGCGGCTTCATAATAACAGCCTTCGGTAATGACGGCGCAGAGCTTATCTCGCGCGGCGGCGAAGACTACCACGGCGGCGACCTTACTATCTATCTCAAGGGCGGCGGAGAATACAGGACGGTCAAAGAATGACAGAAAAGCTTAATGACACGGAACTCAAGAAATCGCTCGCCAAGGGACTGCGCGGGCTGTATATAGTCGAGGGCAACGAGGAGTTTCTGGTAAGAGCCTGCGCCGATACCGTTTTAAAAAGCGCGGGCGAGACGGCCGAGGTGTTGAAAATGGACGTGCTCAAGGCGGCCGACGACGATTTAAAGGAGCCCTTTTACTCCTTTTCGCTTTCGGGTGACAGGCGCTTCCTCGTGCTGGAGGGCTTTGATTTTAAGGCGCTTAAGGAAGAGAGGCTGGCGCTTTTAAGTGAGCTTGTGTCCGACATTCCCGAGGGGCTGACAGTTATCATCAAGCGCTTTGTGGACGACGAGCGCTTCAGCCCTTCAAAAAAGCTCGCGCAGCTGGCCGAGGCAGCCGGTGACGCTGCAATAGTAAACGCAGGCTCCAAGGGCTCCTCGAAAACGGTCTCCTATGTTATGGCGCAGATAAAAAGGCAGGGCTGCACCGCCTCTCCCGAAACGGCGCGCCTTATAAGCGAACGCTGCGGCGAGGATTTGATGCTCGCGAGCGGCGAGGTGGCCAAGCTCGCGGCCTACTGCCGCTACGGTGAAATAACAACGAAAGCAGTCGAGACGCTCTGCATAAAAACGCCGGAATACGGCGTTTATGATATGCTGGGCAGCCTGGAGAGGGGAGACACACGCCGCGCCTTCAGCGCCCTCAATGAAATGCTTGAGGAGCGCACCGAGCCCCTGCTCATCTCAGCGGTGCTAAACACGGCCTTTATAAACCTGCTGCGCTGCAAGCTGGCACGCGCCGGGGGCCTTTCGGAAGCTAAGCTGGCCTCTATGTTCGATTACCGCCCGGGAGACAAAAAACTCTCAATAGCCTTTAAAAACTGCGGCAGGTACAGCCTCGGGCAGCTCGAGGAGATTATAGATAGGCTCTATTCGCTCGACACAGAGCTGAAGTCCTCCGCCGCCGACAAGAAAATAGTTCTCCTAAGGCGCGTTGCCGAGATAGCCTCGCTTTTGGGGGCCAGGGCATGATAGAAACCGGCCGAGCCATAGTCGTGGAGGGGCGCTACGACCTCGCCCACCTCAGCGGCCTTACAAAGGCGCTTATTATTACTACCGACGGCTTCAATATAAGGCGCGATACGGAAAAACAGGAACTCATCAAGCGCCTTGCGCGCGAGTGCGGGCTAATAATTCTGACGGACAGCGACGACGCGGGCTTTCAAATACGCAAATACATAGAGGACATAGCCGGAAAGGAGCGCGTGCTGCACGCCTATGTGCCGGATATAAGGGGCAGGGAGCGCCGCAAGAGCGCGCCCTCAGGCGCGGGGCTACTCGGAGTTGAGGGAATAGCGCCAGTTCTTATTGAAAAGGCGCTTGCCGACGCGCTGAAGGGTGAGAACGGCGGGTTCGCCGCAGAGCAAGAGCCCCCGATTACATCCTCGGTACTTTATGAGGACGGGCTGCTCGGCGCTCCCAACGCTGCCCAAAAGCGAGCGGTCTTTCTCAAGGCCGCCGGACTGCCCACGAGGCTTTCAACCTCGGCCATGCTCAAGCTTATAAACCGGCTGTTTGGCCGAAGCGGGTATAAAAAGATAATTGAGAAGCTGCAAAAATAGAGTGTTATGAAAAACCGACGCCGAGGCGTCGGTTTTGTATGTGAGTGGCCTATTAGCGTGTTAGATGCTTATTACCCCCGTCTTTGACGCGGGTAATACAGCAAAAATACCGTGCGGCGGGACACTCACGTTTTATATCGTGGGAGCGCAGGCTTATATTTTGTCGTTGCTGCCGAGGACGGTGCTTATCTTGCGAGCCACCATTTCCTTTATCGCCGCGCGCGCGGGCTTTAAATACTGGCGTGGGTCGAAGTGGGAGGGGTTGTCGTTGAAATACTTGCGTATCGTGCCCGTCATGGCCAAGCGCAGGTCGCTGTCGATGTTTATCTTGCAGACGGCCATAGAGGCGGCCTTGCGCAGCATTTCCTCGGGGATTCCTATCGCGTCGGGCATGTCGCCGCCGTTCTCGTTTATCATCTTGACAAATTCCGGAATGACTGAGGAGGCTCCGTGCAGGACGATAGGGAAGCCGGGCAGGCGTTTGGCTACCTCTTCGAGTATGTCGAAGCGAAGCTGGGGTTTCTGGCCGGGCTTGAATTTGTAGGCACCGTGGCTGGTGCCTATGGCAATGGCCAGAGAGTCAACGCCCGTGCGGGATACAAATTCCTCCACCTCCTCGGGGCGGGTGTAGGATGCGTCCTCCGCGCTCACGTTCACCTTGTCCTCAATTCCGGCGAGGCGGCCGAGCTCGCCCTCTACCACCGCGCCGCGCTCGTGGGCATATTCTACCACTCTGCGGGTAAGCTCTATGTTTTCCTCGAAGCTCAGGTGGCTGCCGTCTATCATAACCGAGGTAAAGCCGCCGTCCACGCAGCTCTTGCAGAGCTCAAAGCTGTCGCCGTGGTCGAGATGCAGGCAGATGGGAAGCCCGGTGTCCTCAACGGCGGCCTCAACGAGCTTCATAAGATAGACGTGCTTGGCGTATTTGCGAGCTCCGGAGGAGACCTGAAGTATAAGCGGTGAGTTTAGCTCCTGAGCCGCCTCGGTTATGCCCTGAATTATTTCCATGTTGTTGACGTTGAAAGCGCCGACGGCCCAGCCGCCGTCATAGGCCTTTTTGAACATTTCGGTGCTTGTTACAAGAGGCATATTTATATTCTCCTTTGAATTGTTTTCTGAGTCTATTCTATCACTTTATTTGGTAAAAGCAAGCGGGCTTAAGCTTAGGTTGCAGCCCAAAGACGGGGGAGATACAGCGAAAAACGCAATCGGGACATTCTCACCGAGAGCTGCTCTCAAGCGCGCGGCGAAAAAGAAGGGGAGTACAAAGGGCCATAAGCTCTCGGGGAGTACTGCCGTCGCTTCTTATAAAACTGCTCTTAAACTCAAAGCAGTCGATGAAGCCCAGACGTTTAATCATGGAGGCGCAGCGCGCGTTGTCGAAAAAGCGCCCGCAGCAGACAAAATCAAGGCCTCCCTCAAAGAAAAGGCCTTCTAGCGAGAGCTTTAAGACTTCGCTCATTATACCCCTTCCCCAATGAGGCCGGGCGAGCGAAAAGCCGAGCTCCAAGCCCGAAAAGGATGAGAAGGCTCGACTGTACACGCTTTCAAAGACCGAAAGATTTCCCTTCGGCTCGCTGAAACCCGGGAGCATAAGAGCAAGTGAGCCGCGGGGAACAAGGGTCTTAACAATAAATTCGGCGGCCTCTGCCTCGTTGCGCAGGCACGGCAGACCGGACATATTCTTAGTCTCGCTGTCGCCCACAAGGCTGATGAGCGCCGCCCTGTCGCTCTCGCGCCAGGGTCTGAGAGAGAAGCGCCCGCTCTCAAGGGACGAGAGCAGGCGCGAGGCATCCCTCACGCTTCCTTCGGCGCGAAAAAGCGCTTGATGATAAGCGGGTAGATTGCGATAACAAAGAAGATGAGAAGAAAGTGGCTCAGAAGCGCCGACATCGGGCTTTCGGGAATGAGAGCCTTCATTCCGCTTCGCAGCGCTGTGGTAAGTCCCAGACCGATGAGCAGCTTGAGCGGCTGCTGCCAGAGACGGGCGGTTTCGGTCTTGAAGCTTATATAGCGCTCCTCCAGAAATACGCCGAGGGCGAAGCCCAGTCCCGCGCCCGCGGATTTGAGGCTGTCAAGCGCGTATTCAAGCTCTATTGTTCCGTTTTTCCAAAGCAGCAGGGAATAGAGCGAGAGAGCCGCGCAGAGCAGCGCCATAAAAACGCAGGGCTTAGCTCCGAGGGGCTTATCTCCACGCCTCGTTCCCCAGAGGACCACTGCGCCGGAAATAAGCAGCGAGAGCCCCATGGAAACGAAAACATCCAAAGGGGTGTGAACGCCCAAAACCATTCTAGAGAGCCCCGCCAAAAAGAAAACGGCGCAGCAGAGCGCGAGCGCGGCCTTCTTTTTTGAGAGAAAGCCTATTGACGAATACAGAGAAGTAGCACTCTGAGTGTGTCCGCTGGGGAAGGAATAGCCTGTGGCGGTCTCAAGCGCGCCCTCGGCCGGTTCGAAATCGGGGTCGAGTACCCAGGGACGGCTTATGCGAAAGGTGATTTTCAGCCCCTGAATAAGCAGTCCCGAAAGAAGAAAGGAGATTCCGACCAGCAGGCCGGATTTTTTGTCTATGCACCAATACACCGCGCAGACGAGAGCTATTGCCACCGTCTGCTCGGCAAGGGTGGTGAAGAAGAGGGCCAAGCTCTCGACAAAGGGCGTTCGCAGCTCGGCCAGTGAGTAAAGCAGGCTCAAAGCGTGATACCTCAAGGCTTAAAGCTCGAAAATCCAGCTCAAAGCGTCTTTCTTATCTTTTCGAGGACACGGGCATTTGAAAGCCCGTATTCCTCCATGAGCGCGTCGGCCTTGCCGCTCTGCCCGAAGAGGTCGTCTATTCCGATTTTAGTGAACCTTACGGCATCGTCCATGGAGAGCACGACCGCGCCCACGGCGTCGCCTAACCCCCCTATAACGCTGTGTTCCTCGAGAGTTACGACGTTTTTGCACTTTGCCGCATATTTCTTTATTGTTTCGCAGTCCAGCGGCTTTATTGTGTGTACGTTTATAACCGCCGCGTTCTTACCCTCGGCGGCCAGCGCTTCGGCGGCCTCAAGAGCGGCCGATACCATGCAGCCACAGGCGAAAAGGGCTATATCGTTTCCCTCGCGCAGGACGTTCGCGCGGCCTATTTCAAAGGGCGCGTCGTCCAAAACGGGCACGCCTGAGCGCCCGAGGCGCAGGTAGGCGGGGCCGTCCATTTCGGCTAGAGCCATAACGGCCTTTTCGGTTTCTTTAGCGTCGGCGGGAACGACTACGGTCATGCCGGGTATGACGCGCATGAGGGCTATGTCCTCTACGCTCTGGTGGGAGCCGCCGTCCTCGCCTACTGTTATGCCCGCATGGGTGCAGGCGAGCTTTACGTTGAAATGCGGGTAGGCTACGGAGTTTCGCACCACCTCGTAGGCCCTGCCCGTGCCGAAGATGGCAAAGGTGGAGCAGAAAGGGATATAGCCCATAGTAGAAAGACCCGCGCTTATACCTAAAAGATTGCATTCAGCTATGCCTACATTGAAATGCCTTTTCGGGAAGGCCTTTTTAAAGGTGCTTGTTTTGGTTGCGCCGGAGAGGTCGGCGTCGAGCACAACTACCTTGTCGTTAAGCTCGCCAAGCTTTGCCAGAGCCTCACCGTAAGCCTCGCGAGTCGCTTTTTTCTCAGCCATTTTTAAGCCTCCAATTCCGCGAGAGCCTTGGCTCTCTCGTCTGCGTTGGGGGCCTTGCCGTGCCAGCCCGCCTGATTTTCCATAAAGGAAACGTCTTTGCCCTTGACCGTATGAGCCACTATGCATTTCGGTACGTTCGGTGCCGTCTGGTGCTCCAGCGCCGCCAGGACCTGCTCTATGTCGTTGCCGTCTTCCAACTCAATAACGTCGAAGCCGCAGGCGTTGAACTTGCCCGCTATATCTCCGAGAGACATTACTTCGGTGTTTTTGCCGTCTATCTGAAGGCCGTTGTTGTCAATGATCACGGTGAGGTTATCCAGCTGGTAGTGCGCGGCGGCCATAGCCGCCTCCCATATCATGCCCTCTTGAAGCTCGCCGTCACCGCAGAGCACAAAGACCTTTATATCGCCGCTCTGCTGCTTTGCGCCCAGTGCCATGCCCACGCCTATGCTGAGACCCTGCCCGAGAGAGCCGGTCGAGGCGTCTATGCCGGGAACCTTTTTCGCGTCGGGGTGGCCCTGTAAGATACCGTGGAGCTGGCGGAAGTTTTTGTACTCCTCGCGGGAGAAGAAGCCCATATCTGCGAGCGTTGCGTAATAGGCGGGCGCGCAGTGGCCCTTGCTGAGCACAAAGCGGTCGCGCTTCGGGTCGTCGGGGTTCTTGGGGTCTACTCGCATGGCAGTGTTGAAAACCGCTACGAAGAGCTCAACCGACGAGAGACTCCCGCCGGGATGGCCGCTCGCCGCCGCCGCGGTCATCTCTATTATGTCGCGGCGAACGAGGCGGCATTTTTCTTTTAGTAAGGCTGTATCCATCTGCTGCTCCTTATGTTTATTGGGGCCAAGGCCCCTGAAAAGCTTAATATTGGTATAACATCGAAACCGCTTTTGAGCCGCTCTCTCAAGGCAGTCAGCTCTTGGGCGTGTCGGGCATGAGAACGCTCGCTATCGAGGCGAGCTGCTGCTCGTATTCTGCGGACACCTCACCGTAGTCATTGTGAAGCTGCTCGGGCGTCCACTCCCCGAGAATGCGTTCGGAGTCGGCAGCGCGCTCTATGGTAAAATAGCGCGTGGAGCTGAAATCCTTGGAATGAAGTATGTAGAGGACATGGCAAAGCGGGGGCCTTTCGGGAACGGGCAGGGCTATCCTGACGGCCGCCAGCTCCTCAGAGATGAAGAAAGGATAAACCTCAAAATCCCTTTCCGAGTAAGCATCCTCTCCGTCGGCGCAGAATTTATTGTAAAGCCCGCTCAGGAACTCGCCTTTATTCGTAACGATTTTTTGAATGAGAGCGGGGCCGTCCTCCGAAAAAAGAACGCTTGGCAGCACG
>JAUNBN010000068.1 GCA_030527085.1 Oscillospiraceae bacterium | reverse complement strand
TCGCTGAAAAGCTGGAGCAGCAGATCAAGAAAGACCCTGCGTCCATTAATTATGCCAAGTTCTGGAACGAGGTGTTCTATGGCGTAAGCTACCCGGACTATCTCTTCAGCCTGCCTATGGGCGCGGGCAAAACCTTTCTCATGGCGGCGTTTATATATCTGGATTTATATTTTGCGCAGACAGAGCCGGAAAACCCCGCCTTCGCTCATAATTTCATGATTTTTGCGCCTTCGGGCCTGAAATCCTCCGTTGTGCCGAGCCTCAGAACAATTCAAAAATTCGACCCTGCCTGGGTCATTCCCGAGCCGGCCGCAAGCGAGGTCAGGCGCAGTATCGTTTTCGAGGTTCTTGATCAGAGCAAAACCGCCAGCAAGTCTAATAAGACAAAAAACCCGGATGTGCAGAAGATCGCGCTCCACCAGCCGCTTTCCGAGCTCTACGGCCTTGTCGCCGTTACAAACGCCGAAAAGGTTATACTCGACCGCATTCAGGAGAAGGACGGCCAGTTCAGTTTCTTTGAGGAGAGCGACGACGAAAGGGACCGTCAGGCCAATGAGCTGCGGAATCTTATCGGAAAGCTGCCCGCGCTTTCAATCTTTATAGACGAAGTTCACCACGCGACAAGCGAAGATATCAAGCTTCGGGCCGTTGTAAATCGCTGGGCGGCCGGAAAAGCAGTAAACTCAGTCATCGGGTTTTCGGGTACTCCCTATCTCGAAAAGCCGGGCGGCGTTTCGGTTACGGACAAGCTGAAGGTTGCGGCCGCGGAAATCACAAATGTAGTCTACTACTATCCTCTTATCAACGGCGTCGGGAACTTCCTGAAGCGGCCCGTCGTTAAGCTTTCCGATATGGCGGACAGCGCGCGTATTATCGAAGACGGCGTGCGCAGCTTTTTAGACGCTTATAAAGACACTGTCTATCCCGGCGGGCTGAGCGCGAAGCTGGGCATTTACTGCGGAACTATTGAAAAGCTCGAGGAGCTGGTCTACCCCCTTGTCCTGCGCGTTGCGGCGGAATACGGTCTTGCCCCCGAGTGTATTTTGAAATTTCATAAGGGCAACAAGCGCTACCCTCAAAGCGCCGACAGCCAGCTGCAGTTCGATACCCTGGACAGCCCGGTTTCCGGAATCAGAATCGTCCTGCTCGTGCAAATCGGCAAAGAGGGCTGGGACTGCCGCAGCCTGACGGGGATTATTCTCTCGCAGGAGGGCGACTGCCCAAAAATCATGGTGCTGCAGGCCTCCTGCCGCTGCCTGAGGCAGGTAGTTAAGGGCGCTCCAGAAACGGCGCTCATCTACCTCAACGAAAGCAACGCGGATATACTCAACGCCCAGCTCAGGCAGCAGCAGCGCATCTCGCTTAAGGAGTTTGCGTCCGCGGAGCCCGACAAGACGGCCCTGCGCCGCTACAACCGCATGGACTACCTGAAGCTGCCCAAAATCGAGTATTACCAGCTCAAAATAAACTACCGGACAATATGCCTTGAGGAGCCCGACCCCGCGTCCGCGCTCGAAGCCGCGGCAAAGGCGGAAAAAACAGAAAACATCGTCAGGACTACCGACCTTACTATGGCGGCTGAGGCGACGGTGACGGAGGTCGTTTCCGAAGAGCGCGGCGATGCTCCGGCTGTCTTTACGGCGTGGCTCAGAGGGCTATTTAAGAGCAGCTTCGGCTTTATTGCCATGCCTCGCTTAAAGGAGCATGAGGCTCTGCTTCGCGGGGTTTTTGACAAAATCACATATTTGAAAGAAGGCTCCCGCTTTTACAGCTCCCTGTATGACCGCGCCGCCATAGAGGCAGACGTCCGCAAGGCGTTTTATGAAAAGCGGGATTTCTCAACCCTTGAGGAGCTGGTGCCAAACGACGCCTGTCTTTTGAATATCGCAAACTTTACTTCGGAGATACACGCGGCGGATACCGGCGACTACTACCCCGACCAGACGACGGTTGAAAACATCGTGCTGGACGACCGCGGGCAGCTGAAAATGGAGCCCGCCGTTGCGGAAACTATCAAGCTGCTGGAGGCGGGCGGAGATTTTAAAACCGCGGAAATACTGCGAAGAAAAAGCACCTCTCATCCTCAAAAGGACCGCTCCTTCCACTACCTGCCTTACAGGACCGACAGCGGCTTTGAGCAGACTTTCCTGAAGGAGGTGCTGACACTCAAAGAGATCGAGGACTACGGCCTGGAGGTCTATTACAACGGCGACCGCGCCATGACCGAGTTCAAAATCAAGTGCTATAAAGAATGCGGCGGGAAAAGGCGGTATATAGGCGTTTATACGCCGGACTTCCTGATAATCAAACGCAGGTACGGCAAAATACATAAGGCCATCATCGTAGAAACCAAGGGCGAAGTATACTCGCATGACCCGAGCTTCAAGGACAAGCGCCTCTTTATGGAAGCCGAATTCGCGCAGAATAATAACGCCGCCTTCGGCTATGAGCGCTTTCAGTATCTGTATCTGGAGGACACGCTGTCGCAGGCGGAGCGAATCAAGCTTGCGCACAAGAGAATCTGCGAGTTCTTTAAGTCGAAGGAATGACGCCGCTCAGAAAGATATATCACTGCGCTTTTGGCCCTTCCCACTTTTGGAGGTAATCTATAATGCCGATTAAATACATACCCTTTGTTCCCGAGCCCATAGAGGGCCAGGCTGTGCTGCAAAACTTCAGCCGCATTTTGAAATACAAGGGCGCGGACGAGCTCTCCATGACCCTGCGGCGGGGAATGCCGCTTTATGAGATGGAGAAGCAGGAGACCGTGGGCGAGAACGCCGAAGGCAATCTGGTAATTCGGGGCGAGTGCGTCTCCGCCTGCGCCTATTTGAAGGAGCGGGGCGTACAGGTGGATTTGGTCTACATAGACCCTCCCTTTGCCAGCGGCGCGGATTACGCGAAAAAGGTCTATGTCCGCCGCAATCCAAAGGTTGCCGAGGCCATGGCTCAGGCGGAGCGGGAGCTGGACATAGACGAGCTGAGGGCCTTTGAGGAGAAGATGTACGGCGACGTTTGGGATAAGGAGAAATATCTCAACTGGATGTACGAGAACCTCATGGCCATTAAGTCTGTCATGAGTGAGACGTCCAGTATTTATGTGCATCTGGATTGGCATATTGGGCATTATGTAAAAATATTGATGGATGAGATTTTCGGCGAGGATTCCTTTCAGCGGGAGATCATATGGAGAATAGGGTGGATATCAGGTTATAAATCAGCAGATAAAAACTGGATTCGGAACCATGAGACGATCTTCTATTATTCAAAGAGCGACGACTTCGTATTTAATAAGGAGTACATCCCTTACCCGAGTGATTATGTCCGCAGAGACGGAAATGCGCCAGACGGGAAGGGAATACCCGTTGAGGATACATGGAACTGCAATGAAGCGGATAAGTTGGACTCGATTCAAATAATGAGTTTTTCATCAGAAAAGGTGGGGTACGCTACTCAAAAGCCGGAGGCGCTCTTAGAACGTATTATCAAGGCATCCTCCAATGAAGGCATGCTTGTCGCCGATTTTTTCGGCGGCAGCGGCGTGACGGCGGCCGTCGCGGCCCGGCTGGGGCGGCGCTTTATCCACTGCGACGTCGGCCTCAATTCCGTCCAGACAACCCGCGACCGGCTCGCTGCCGCCGGCGCGCAGTTCGATGTGCTGGAAATCAGGGACGGCGTCCAGCTCTACCGCAATCCGGTGCAGACCATGGAGAAAATCAAGTCCCTCATTCCCGGCCTTAAAAACGAGGACTCGCTGGACTCCTTCTGGGAGGGAGCAATCTCCGACAGCCGCCTGGGCACGGTGCCGGTCTATGTGCCGAACCTGATGGACAGCAGCACAAAGCTTCTCGATATGGTGTTGATGAACCGCATAATCCATCAGGCCATCCCCGACCTCGAAAGCAGCGTCAAGAAGGTCGTCGTCTACTATGTGGACATCTCCGATGAGGATGAAATACGAAAATTTATCGACGAGGACGACAGCACCACCGTCGAAATCGAGCTGCGCGACCTTAAAGCGGTTCTGGACGAGGTCGTAGTTGAGGACTACGCCGAATTCCATGTAGAAGAGCTGCGGGACGACCTGTTCGGCGGCTTTGCCGTGGTTATAGATAGCTTTGTCAGCGACCGCGTGCTCGGCAAGCTCGCGGAGTTCAACGGCAAGAACAGATTAAACGAAAAAAAGGCCTTCAAGCCCATTGAAATCAGCGAGGAGGGGCTGGAGACCATTGAATACCTGAGCCTGGACTGCACCGCGGACAGCGGCGTTTGGCATTCCGACAGCGAGGTAAAAATAGACAAGCTGGGCTACGTTGCCCGCGGCGGCGAAAAGACAAAGGATTTCTGGGACGGCGCCATACGCTCCGAGAAAAAGCCCCTGCGCTTGAAAATCCGCAATATATGCGGGGACGAAAGCGTTTGGAAGATATGAGCTTTTAAACCCCGAGCTTTCCAGGTGCATCTTCGGCCTGCCTGTGGAGAAAGCTCCGGGATATTGCGCGCTGTTCCGGTTCGGCTATGTGTATTTTCAGGGTATCTTCCCCCGCCGAAGGCGAGGAAAGATACCCTGACTTAATGACATTGCTTTCAGGGCTGAATCTCAAAAGAGATTGGCCTTTTTCTTTTGGAGACACTGCCGGAATAAGGCTCCCGCCGGTGGAAAACAGTAAAAAGTGCGAATCAGATAATTTCGAAAATTACGCGGAAATTCCGCGTTTTTTACTGATTTTTTAACTGAAATATGATAAACTCCAAATCACCCTCGCAAGGAAAGGAAGCCATGCAAGAGAGAAACACGGCCGATTCTTCACGACGCGCAAGCATTTCCGATGCCGAACGGCATGAGCTGCAGGCCGTCGTTGCCGCAGCGGTCGCAAGCTCCGGATGAGCGGAACGCGACAGCGGCTGGTCTGGAGAAGAAGCCCGACAGAATAAGAATATTGAAGAAAACATTTAATGGGAGGTGAGAATCTTGCCTGTTACGGAGGTTTACCGCAGGGAGCTTAAGTATGAAATGTCCCGAACGGCCTTTCGCCGCCTTGAGGAGAGGCTCTCCGGGATAATGGAAAGGGACGGCTTTTGCAAGGACGAGGGCGGATACCGCGTGAGGACGCTGTATTTCGACACGCCCTTTGAAACGGATTATTACGCGACGCGCGACGGGCTGGAGAACCGGAAAAAGATACGCCTGCGCCTCTACAGCACCGGGGACGAATATCTTAAGCTGGAGCGCAAGGCAAAATCGGGGCTCGAACAGAGCAAGACCGGAATCACTGTAAGCAGAGCTCTGGCCTCGGAAATAATAAAGGGCAATTTTTCCGCGCTGCTGGAACTGGGCGACTCCTTCGCTTCAAGCCTCGCAATGGAGCTCATGTCCGGTGCCTACCGCCCGCAGCTGCTGGTGGAATATGCGCGGACAGCGTATATTGCGCCCACAAATCACATCAGAATAACCTACGACAGCGGCATCCGCTTCTCCCGAAGCTGCACCGATATCTTCGCCGAGAATCCGCTGCTGATTCCGCTAACAAACGAGGCGATGGGAGTGCTCGAAATAAAATACGACCGCTTTCTCTTCTCCTACATCAAGGAGCAGCTTCGCGGAGTAGACGAGCTGCCCGAGGCCTTCGGAAAATATGTCATGAGCTGTGAGAACGCATGAATCCGTATAACAAGGGACGAAAAATCAAAACCAAGGAGCAATAATTATGAAAGACTACATCCTCACCTATCTCTCTGACCAGGCAAACCTGGACACAGGCCAGCTTATTGTAAATATGCTGGTGGCCTTCGCTTTGGGAATGGGCATTTTCATCGCCTACCGCATCACCTATTCGGGAGTGGCCTATTCCCGCAAATTCAACGCCTCGCTTGTGATGATGACTCTGGTTACCACCATAGTGATGACCGTTATTTCCAACAACATCGCACTGTCCCTCGGCATGGTGGGCGCTCTTTCCATCGTCCGCTTCCGCACCGCCATAAAGGACCCGCGCGACACCACCTTTATTTTCTGGTGCATAGCGGTCGGAATCTGCTGCGGCGTTTCATTCTATCTGCCGGCGGCAATCGGCTCCGCCGCGGTTTTCATAGCTATATTGCTGCTGGGCCGCGTTCGCTCCGAGGGCGTCTACCTGCTTATAATCCGCGGCAAGAGAACGGAGGAGAAGCAGATAGAGTCCATAGTCTACCTCTATATAAAAAGCGCCGAGCTGAGGGTGAAAAACACCAGCGGCAGCGATATAGAGTATATTTTCTCCTTCCGACGCCGCAGCTATGAGCAGGCGGAAAAGGAGGCCGGCGAGAGCATCAGCTCCAGACTGTATAAGCTGGAGACGGTGACTGCGGCCAACCTGGTGGCGCAGGACGAAGACATCAGCCGCTAGCCCTTACTTATTAAAGGAGAGATATATGCGAAAGCCTCTCATATGCATTCTTTGCGTTGTACTTATGCTTGCCGTCGCCTTTGGCGCCGAGCTCATACCCTTTGAGCAGACTGTTCGCCGCAGCTATCACCACGAGCTGAGCGCGGACGCGGCCTACTGCGGCAGCTTTGAGCAGAGCGCATCTCAGGTGGACAGCCTTGGGCTTCTGACTCAGGGCAGCTTCTGCTCGCATTTGCCGCTCGTCGTGATCGATACCGGCGCGCAGGCCCTCAGCCAGGATTATGAAACAGTGGTTTCTCTGGCGGTTATAGACAACGAGGGAGGCCACAATCACCTGGACGGAGAGCTCGCCTTCTCGAGCGAAACACTAATAAAGCTCAGGGGCAACTCCTCTATCTTTTTCGACAAAAAGCAGTACCGGCTCACTTTTGTTAACAGCGAGGCGGATCTCACCCACCGCTCGATATCCGTTATGGGCATGCCCGCAGATTCCGAATGGGTGCTCAACGGGCCCTTTTTGGACAAGACCGCGCTCCGCAACTATCTAATGTACAATCTGGCGGGAGATCTGATGGACTGGGCTCCGAACATCCGCTACTGCGAGCTCTTTATGGACGGCGTTTATCAGGGGCTCTAC